>NZ_BAAHXI010000115.1:0-5527 GCF_054656955.1 Deferrisoma palaeochoriense | reverse complement strand
TACGGCCTGAGCATGCAGGCCTGGATCTACAGGGCCAAAGATCTCGGGGTCGTCTCGGAGTCTGTGGCCCGACGCCTTTTCGCGGAATTCCGAAAACGGGGGTGGCACCACACGGAGCCCGGAGATGCGTTTCCCTCGGAAGAACCCCAACGCCTGAAGCGTCTGGTGGTACGCGCTCTGACGGAGGATCTGATCTCCGAAGCGCGAGCCGAGGAGCTGTTGGGCATGCCCCTCCCCGAGTTCTGGCGTCGCGAAGCCGAGCAGCACGATGGGTTCCCCCTCAGCCTCGGTATGGGTGCTTGACGCCAACGTGCTGATCGATCTGCACCGAGGAGGCGTGCTCGACGCAGTCTTCCGGCTCGGGGTTTCCCTAGCCGCGCCGGATGTTGTCGTCGCCGAACTGCGGGCGCCGGACGGAGCCGCTCTGCTGGGCATGGGCCTCGCGAGCCTCGAACTCTCGCCGGAGCAGGTGCGGGAAGTGGCCGAACTGATCCCCAGGTATCCTGGCGCGTCCACCAATGAGATCTTCGCCCTGGTGCTAGCGAAGGCGTTGGCCGCTCCCCTCCTCACAGGAGATAGGCACCTCCGGCGAGCCGCGGAGGACCAAGGTGTCGCCGTCCATGGCACCTTGTGGCTTCTGGAGGAGATGGTGCGGGCCGGCGTGATTCGCAAGCGCCAAGCCGCAAACGCTCTGACCAGGATGCTCGTCCACGGGCGTCGACTGCCCAAAGGCGAATGTGAACGGCGGCTCCGCGCGTGGGCCAGGTGAGCCGGGGGGAAGCCCCCTCCAGCGCAGACGTCGGAGGCACCCCCACGCGCGGCGCCTCCGGGGCCTGGAAAACGAGCACCGCTCACGCAGCGCCCCGGGCCGCGCCGCGGCTCACGGAGTTTCCAAGTAACTTCGGCTAGGCAGCTGGGCTGCTCGGCAGCTAGGCGGCTAAGGCCATTCGGGATTCCGGCAACATCACGCCAGCCAATCGGTGGGGGCGGCTGCCGTATCAGGGGCCAGAATTCAGAAGTCAGAGGCCAGAGAACCCCTTGTCTTCTGTCGTCTGTCCGCTGACTCCTGACACGGTCGCCGCTCCCACCCAAAACCCAGACGCGGACGTTACTGTCCTGCGTACTGGGGCCCCAAAGGAGCCCTGAGGAGCTTCCGACTCCCTGGGCGCCGTGCCACGGCGATGGCTTGACGCCGGAGAGCGGAGGGTTCATTCGCGTGGGTGAACGGGATCGGATCCGAAGCCTAGAGACACAGTTGCGGCAAGCCCTTGCGGAGTGCGAGCGGCTTCGGAAGGAGAACGAGCGGTTCCGATCCCGGGCGGCGAACAGACCGCCAGACACATCCCACGAGCCGCTCCGCGCCGAAGCAGCCGCCCAGGTCCACCGCCTGTCGCCCGCTTCCGAAAAGATCGCTCTTTTTCGATCCTTGTTCCGGGGGCGGGACGACACCTACGCCCTCCGGTGGGCATCAAGAAAGGGTCGGGCCGGGTACTCCCCAGCCTGTGGGAACGAGTGGCATCCCTCGCTGTGCGGCAAGCCTGAAGGGAAATGCGCCAGATGTCCGAACCGGGAACTTCTCCCTCTCACGGACGGCGTCATCCGCGAGCATCTGAGGGGGAGGAAGACGGTGGGGATCTATCCCCTGCTCTCCGACGAAACCTGCTGGTTCCTCGCAGTGGACTTCGACAAGGGCGGATGGCGGGAGGACGCTGTCGCGTTCCTGAACGCGTGTCGGGAGAACAATGTGCCCGCCGCTCTCGAGCGGTCCAGGTCCGGCAACGGTGCCCACGCGTGGATCTTCTTTTCCGAGCCGGTGCCCGCCAGGCTCGCGAGGCAGCTCGGAAGCGCTCTCCTCACGCTCGCCATGGAGAGGCGCTACGAGATCGGTCTGGACTCGTACGACCGGCTGTTTCCCAACCAGGATACCCTTCCCAAAGGGGGTTTCGGCAACCTGATCGCGCTTCCCTTGCAAGGGGAAGCCAGAAGGGAAGGAAACTCGGTATTCGTGGACGAGACGTTCACCCCGTACCCAGATCAGTGGGCTTTTCTGTCCGCCGTGCCCCGGCTGACCGGCGCGGCGGCGGAGCGGGTGGTGCACTCGCTGGCATCCGACGGTCACGTTCTCCGGGTGCGGCACGTGGACGGTGAGCCGGAACTCCGGGAACCCTGGCGCCTTCCCCCGTCCGGGACCTCGGAGAATCGGCCCATCCCCGGTCCGTTCCCCGAAGCGGTCCGCGTCGTCCAAGGAGACCTTGCCTACATCGAGAAGAACGGGCTGCCCCCGGGACTCCTGAACCGCCTGGTCCGGATCGCCGCGTTCCAGAACCCGGAGTTTTACCGGGCCCAAGCCATGCGGCTTTCCACGTTCGGAAAACCCCGGGTGATCCACTGCGCAGAAGACTTTCCAGAGCACGTGGGCTTGCCAAGGGGATGCCTCGACGAGGCGATCTGCCTGCTGGAGGCCCACGGCATCGCGGTGCACCTTGTGGACGAGCGCCACGGGGGTACGCCTCTGGACGTCACGTTTCGAGGTCAACTCCAAGATCTCCAGGCAGAGGCGGCCAGGGCCCTGCTCGCCTACGACACGGGCATCCTTTGTGCGACCACCGCCTTCGGGAAGACGGTCGTGGCGGCATGGCTTATCGCCGCTCGAGCGGTGAGCACGCTGGTCCTCGTACACCGGACGCAACTCTTGGAGCAGTGGAGGGAACGACTCAGCGCCTTCCTCGGAGTATCCTTGAAGGCCATCGGCCAGATCGGCGGCGCAAAGAACCGACCCACGGGCCTCTTGGACGTCGCCACCCTCCAGAGCCTCCACCGCAAGGGAAGGGTCAAAGACCTGGTGGCCGAGTACGGGCACGTGATCGTGGACGAGAGTCACCATGTGCCTGCCTTCGGGTTCGAACAGGTCCTACGGAAGGTCAAAGCGAGGTACGTCCTGGGCCTCACGGCTACGCCCACCCGAAAGGACGGCCACCACCCCATCCTCACCATGCAATGTGGCCCCGTCCGGTTTAGCGTGGAGCCGAAAAAGGCGGCTGCGGCGCGGCCCTTTTCCCACGAAGTGATCCCCCGGTGGACCTCGTTCGTGGTAGATCCGCAGACGACCCTGGCGGGGATCCAGGCGCTCTATTCCGCACTGGCGCGGGACCCCTCCCGGAACGAACTCATCTTGAAGGATGTGCTGGAATCCTTGGGGCAAGGGCGTTCCCCACTGGTGCTGACCGAGCGGCTCGACCACCTGGACCTGTTGGCCCATCGCCTCGAAGAATCCGGGGCCCGTCTGCTGGTCTTCCGCGGGGGGCTGGGTCGCAGAGAGCGGCGGCGATTCGCGGAAGAGATGCGTTCCATTCCGAGTAGCGAGCCCAGGGCGATCGTCGCAACCGGACGCTCCATCGGTGAGGGGTTCGATGATGCGAGGTTGGACACGCTTTTTCTGGCGCTGCCGATTGCGTGGCGAGGAACCTTGCAGCAGTACGCCGGGCGCTTGCATCGGGTCCACGCCGGAAAACGGGTGGTTCGCATCTACGACTACGTGGACGCCGAAGTCCCCGTACTCCTGCGGATGTACCACAAGCGCGTCCGAGGCTACCGGGCCATGGGTTACGAGTTCCGGGAGGAGGGCCTGAACGGACCGGCCTCGCGATAGGGCACCATCCCGACCTCAGACCGGGCCCGTCCACGTCTCTCCCCCTGCAAGTAGAGGCATCCCTCGCACCTCTCGCCGTTGCGGCGTTTCGTCTGGCATCGGCCCGGGCCCGCTGCTAGGGTTCCGGTCGCCATCGGCGCCTCCAGTGGCGGGGCGAACGCCTGTGGCCCCGGGACGATCGCAACGAGGTGTCACCATGAAACGACCGCCCGTCCCCTCCCCCGCCGAGATCGTCGCGGCGGCCCGGGCGTGCGGGGCCGACCTGGCCGGGATCGCGGCCCTGGCCGACCTGCGGGCCTCGCCCTCCCATGAGGCCTGGCCCCGGCTGGGGCCTTACGACGGGGTGGGCACGGTGGAACCCGGCGACGGGGACCGGAGCAGGGTGCGCTGGCCCGAGGGGGCCCGGTCGGTGGTGGTCCTGGCGGTGGCCCACCCCGAGGCCGAGCCCCACCTGGACGCCTGGCACCGGGACCGGAAAGGGGGCACCGAGGGAAACCAGAAGCTCATCGAGGCGGCCCTGGGCCTCGCCCGGTGGCTCGGGGAGCGGGGCGTGGCGGCCACGCCGCTTCCCTACCACGTCGAGCGGGGCGGCCTTTTCCTCAAGGACGCCGCCGTGCTCGCCGGGCTCGGGTGCCTGGGCCGGAACAACCTGCTCGTGACCCCGGCCTTCGGCCCGCGGGTCCGGCTTCGGGCCGTGGCCGTGGAGCCGGCCCTTACCCCCACCGGCCCCTCGCGGTTCGACCCCTGCGCGGGCTGCCCCGCCCCCTGCCGGTCCGCCTGCCCGCAGGGGGCGTTCCGGACCCGGGTGTACGACCCCCGCGAGGTGGGGGTGGCCGCGCTGCCCGGCCGCGACGGCTCGTACGACCGAATGGCCTGCAACCTTCGCATGCGCGCCGACGAGGCCGCGGCCGCCGGCGGCCCGGTGTACTACTGCCGCCGGTGCGAGTTCGCCTGCCCCGTGGGCCGGGAACCCTGATCCCCGGAACCCCGAGACGGCGGCGGCCCCGAAGCCCCCGCCGCACGCGCCCGGGGCGCCGCGGCCTCTTCCCGGGGCTCGATTTTCCGGGGGCCCGCGGTGAGATCGATTCCGAGGGGATAGAGCACCTGGAGGACCTTGCCCACCCGGGCCGTGGGCTTACCCCGTTCGAGTTCCGAGAGAAAGCGCACGCGGACGTTGCACACCGCCGCGGCGTCCTCGAGACGGAGCCCCTGGCGCCTTCGCGCGGCGCGAACGACCGCGCCGAGTTCTTCTGTGGTCCGGATCCAGGTCGGTTCGATCATGCCGGCCATCCCTGTAACGCCGGCTAAGACGCTCGGCGGCGCGAGCCGGTCGGAGCCTTCTCCCCCAAACGCGTCTTGGTCGCCGAACGCAGTGCAAACCGCCGCGTGGGCACCTCGTGTCTCGTCGGGAACTATCCCGATCGGGAGAACAGGGGACCGGCGGGCGACAAAAGGAGCTTCGTTTTCCCGCTCGGGATATTCCAGCGCCGCCGTCCCCCCGGAGTTCCTTCGTCTGGGCGGCGCCGGCCACCGATTCCGGGAGGAAGTCGGAAAGCGGACGGCATGCGATCCGAACGTGTGGACGGCATCGCCCGGAACCGGTGGACGGCATCCCGTCGGAATCGGCGGCTGGCTTGGCCCTGTGCACGCACCTCCGACGAAGCGTTCACCGATCAGAGGGTCGATCGGCACCCAAAACGCAAGACGGAGGCCCCGGTCGTCAACCGACAGCGGCCATTTTGCAGCAGTCCGCGAGCGGCGGTCCGGCAACCCCACTGCCATAACTTTATAACCTGTCAGCGTCCCCTCCACGCTGCCTAGCGCGACTCTCACGCCATAGGAAAACCGGAGGTCCCGTGAGGAGCCTGGACGGGATCG
>NZ_BAAHXI010000114.1:0-5542 GCF_054656955.1 Deferrisoma palaeochoriense | reverse complement strand
AGCCCCACGCAAGGAGACCACCATGGGCGATTTTTTTCGGCTGAAGGAGTACCGGACCGACGTGAAGACCGAGGTGATGGCCGGCATCACCACCTTCCTCACGGCGGCCTACATCGTGTTCGTGAACCCGGCGATCCTGTCGAACACCGGCATGGACAAGGCGGCGCTCATCACGGTGACCTGCCTCGTGTCGGGACTCGCGACCTGGCTCATGGGGCTTTGGGCCAACGCCCCGTTCATGATGGCACCGGGCATGGGGCTCAACGCCTACTTCGCCTTCAGCCTGTGCCTCGGGCAGAACGTGCCCTGGCAGACGGCGCTCGGGGTGGTGTTCCTGTCGGGGGTGTTCTTCCTGATCCTCACCTGGGTGGGCATCCGGGAGCGGATCATCGAGAGCATCCCGGCGAACCTCCGGCTCGCGGCCAGCGTGGGAATCGGGCTTTTCATCACGTTCATCGGGATGCAAAACCTAAAGCTCATTGTGAAAAACGACGCCGTGCTCGTGGGGCTCGGGGAACTGACCCCCTCGGTGCTCCTCGGGCTCGGCGGGCTCTTGCTCATGGCCGTCCTCGAGTCGCGGAAGATCAAGGGTTCGATCCTGATCGGCATCCTGGCCACGGCCGTGGCCGGGTTCGTGCTCGGCATCGCCGACCCGCCGTCGGCCCTGGTGGCCGCCCCGGCGTCCCCCGCCCCGGTGGCCTTCCATCTGGACATCGCGGCGGCCGTGAGGCCCGCCCTCTGGGCCGCCATCTTTTCGTTCATGTTCGTGGACCTCTTCGACAGCCTCGGCACCATGCTCGCCGTGTCCTACGAAGCCGGCCGGGTCACCGAGGACGGGAAGATCCCCGGGATCGGCCGGATGCTCACGGCCGACGCGCTGGCCACGGTGTTCGGGTCGGTGCTCGGCACGTCCACCACCACCACCTACATCGAGTCGGCGGCCGGGGTGGCCGAGGGCGGCCGCACCGGGCTCACCGCCATGGTCACCGGCGCGCTCTTTCTCCTGGCCCTCTTTTTTAGCCCGCTCATCGGCGCCGTGCCGCCCTTCGCCACGGCCCCGGCGCTCATCATGGTGGGCCTTTTCATGATCCGGGGCATCCACCGGATCGACTTCCAGCGGTTCGACGAGGCGCTGCCGGCGTTTCTCACGATCATCCTGATGCCGCTTACCTACTCCATCGCCACCGGGCTTCTGTTCGGGTTCCTCGCGTACGTGGTGCTCAAGGTCCTGACCGGGCGGCTTGGCGATCTCAACCCCGTGCTCGTGGGCATCGCGGTGCTCTCGCTCATCGATCTCCTGGTCTGATGCAGCGGTTCGACCTCCTGGAGAAGAAGATCCTCCGCAAGGCCGGCCAGGCCATCGCGGAGTTCGGGATGATCGAGGAGGGTGACCGGGTTCTGGTGGCCCTGTCGGGAGGCAAGGACTCCTGGACCCTCCTGCACGTGCTCGAAACCCTGCGGCGCCGGGCCCCCGTGCCCTTCGAGGTCCACGCGGTCACGGTACACCCGGGGTTCCCCGGGTTTCGCACCGAGCCCATCGAGCGCTACTGCCGCGAGCAGGGATTTCGCCACTGGGTGGAGCCCTCCCGGATCTACGAGATCGTCGAGGCGAAACGCCACCCGGGCACGAGCTACTGCGCCTTTTGCTCGCGGCTCCGGCGCGGCGTGCTCTACGGGATCGGCCGGCGGGAGGGGTACACGAAGATCGCCCTCGGCCACCACGCCGACGATCTCATCGAGACCCTGCTCCTGAGCCAGTTCTTCACCGGGGAGATCAAGAGCATGCCGCCCCGGCTCACGGCCGAGGACGGCCGGAACGTGGTCATCCGGCCCCTGTGCCGGGTGTTCGAGGAGGACATCCGGGCCTACGCCCTGGCCCGGGAGTTTCCGGTGGTGTGCTGCGGATGCCCGGTGTGCGGGGTGGAGGACCAGAAGCGCAAACGGGTCAAGGCGCTCCTTCGTGAGCTCGAGGCCGAGCACCCCGGCATCAAGGCCAGCATGCTCTCGAGCCTGGGACGGGTCCGCCGGGGCTACCTTCTGGAGGGCGCCGGCCCGTGAACGACTGGGGGGTGTTCCTCGCGGCCCACGCGGTGGTCGCCCTTCCGTGTGGGGCCCACCTGGTGCTTCGGCGCCGGGATCCGGTGGCGACCCTCGCCTGGCTCCAGGCGGTGCTGCTCCTGCCCGGGTTGGGCGTTCTCCTCTACCTGCTCTTCGGCGCCGACCGGATCGAACGCCGGTGGCGCCGGCGCCGCCGGAAGGCGGGGGAGATCCTCCCGGACGACCGGCCGATCGAGCCCCACCTGGTGCACGCCCCGCCCCCGGATCTGCCCCTGGGGGCGGCCGACACCCTTCGGGTGGCCATCGCCTCGTCACACGTGCTCCCCACCACCGGAAACGCCCTTCGGGTGTTCGACCGGGTGGCCGAACTCTACGACGATCTCCATCAGGCGATCTCCCACGCCGAGCGGTGCGTGCATCTAGAGTACTACATCTGGCAGCCCGACGAGACGGGCCTCGCCTTCCTGGACCTCCTCGCACGAAAAGCCGCCCAGGGGGTGGAGGTGCGACTCCTCCTGGATGCGGTGGGTTCCCGGAAGCTCTCGGCGGCCCACCTGGAACCCCTGACCGCCGCCGGCGGGCGGGTGGGGTGGTTCCTGCCGCTACGGGGCCTCGCCCGGGGCGGCGTCCTCCATCTTCGCAACCACCGGAAGATAGCGGTGGTCGACGGCCGGGTGGCCTACACCGGGGGGGTGAACATCGGCGACGAGTACCGGGGCCGGTGGGCCCGAAAGCCCCCCTGGCGCGACACCCATCTTCGGGTGGAGGGTCCGGCCGTCCACCAACTCCACCACGTGTTCGCCGAGGACTGGCACTTCGCCACGGGCGAGGACGTGGTGGCCCCCGAGCGGTTCCCTCCCCAGCGGGCGGCCGGTTCGGCCACCGTGCAGGTGGTGGCAAGCGGCCCCGACGACCCGGCCCGGGCGATCCACGCGACCCTGTTCCACGCCATCGTTTCGGCCCGCCGGCGGGTCTGGATCGAGACCCCCTACTTCGTGCCCGACGCACCCATCCTGACCGCGCTGGCCACGGCGGCCCGCCGGGGGGTGGACGTGGAGATCCTGGTGCCCCAGCGCACCGACCACCCCCTGGTGGATCGGGCCGGGGAGAGCTTCCTGGCCGACCTTCTCGACGCCGGGGTCCGGGTGTTCCGCTACGAGCCGGGCATGCTCCACTCGAAGCTCGTGGTGGTGGACGGCCGGTGGGGCATGCTGGGGTCGGCCAACATGGACATCCGGTCGTTCCGGCTCAACTTCGAGGTGAACCTCCTCGTGCTCTCTCCGGACCTCGCGGCCCAGATCGAAGCGGTGTATCTTGCGGACCGGCGCGTGGCCACCCGGTTCACCGCGAACCACGTGGCCGCCGCCGCCTGGCCTCACCGGGTGGTGACGGCCGCGTGCCGGCTCTTGTCGCCGGTGCTGTAGGTGGCCCCGCGGCCGGGCTGCGAGGGGGCTGGGAAGCCGGTGCGCTGGGTCCGGGTACGGGGGCCGGGCCGGCGCAGAAATTCCCCCGGGACCGATCAATTTTCACCTCGGAGATCCGGGGTGTGCCCCGGGCACGGGTGAACACTGCCGCCCATTCGCGGCACCCCGGGAAGCCGTCGAGCGGAAGACCGACGACCGGGGACCGCCGACCGCCTCGCCGGTAAAGAACTTGCATGCAGCGCCCCGACCAGGGGTATCTCGTTCACGATCCAAAACGGGAGGATGACATGAGGCCGTATTTCGAAAGGATGCCCGAGTTCGGTCAGCCCCTTTCCGAGCGCCAACTGAAGGCCTCGGAGGAGAGCGTCCAGGAGATCCGCAAGGTCGAGGCCGAGCTCGCCCAGGAGGTCGAGCGGGTCAAGAACGCCGGCATTCCCCAGAAGAAGATCAACGACCGGGGCCAACTGACGGTCTGGCAGCGTCTCGAGTACCTGGTGGACCCCGGCACCTGGTGCCCGCTCCACACGCTCTACAACCCCAAGGAGAACGAAGAGGGCACCACCGGGGTCGTGGACGGGCTCGCGAAGATCTCCGGCAAGTGGGCCGTGGTGATCGGGTTCGACAACAAGGTGCTGGCCGGCGCCTGGATCCCGGGTCAGTCGGAAAACATCCTCCGGGTCACCGACATGGCCAAGCGCCTGAACGTGCCCCTCGTGTGGCTGGTGAACTGTAGCGGCGTGAAGCTCAACGAACAGCACCTGGTGTACCCCGACCGACGGGGCGGCGGCACCACGTTCTTCCGCCACGCGGAACTCCAGAAGCTGGGGATCCCGGTGCTCGCGGCCGTATACGGCACGAACCCCGCCGGCGGCGGGTACCAGGCCATCAGCCCCACCCTCATCGTGGCCCACAAGGACGCCAACATGGCCGTGGGCGGGGGCGGGATCGTGAGCGGGATGAGCCCCAAGGGCTACTTCGACGAGGAGGGGTGCGAGGCCCTCATCGAGGCGACCCGGAAGTTCAAGGAACTCCCCCCGGGCCGGGTGGAGATTCACCACGACGCCACCGGGTTTTTCCGGTACGTGGCCGACACCGAGTACGCGGTGCTCGACATCATCAAGGAGCACATGCGCGAGATGCCGGCCTACGCCCCCCGGTTCTTCCGGGTGGCGGAACCGGCACCGCCCAAGTTCTCGCCCGAGGAGATCGAGCGGATCATCCCGTTCAACCAGAAGCGGACGTACAGCTTCGAGGAGGTCCTGGCCCGGCTCGTGGATGGCAGCGAGCACATGGAGTTCCGGCCCGACTACGGTCCCGAGGTGTACTGCGGGCTCGTCAAGGTGGACGGGTTCCTGTGCGGGGTGATCGGCAACCGCCAGGGGTTCCTGCCGCCGGGGTACCCGGAGTACGCCGACTACCCGGGCATCGGCGGCAAGCTTTACCGTCAGGGCCTCATCAAGATGAACGAGTTCGTGACCCTGTGCGGCCGGGACCGGGTCCCGATCATCTGGTTCCAGGACACCACGGGCATCGACGTGGGCGATCTGGCGGAGAAGGCCGAACTCCTGGGCCTGGGACAGTCGCTCATCTACTCCATCGAACAGACCGACGTGCCCATGATGCTCGTGGTCCTCCGGAAAGGCACGGCCGCGGCCCACTACATCATGGGGGGCCCCACGGCCAACAACCACAACGTGTTCACCCTGGGCACCCCCACCACCGAGATCTACGTGATGCACGGCGAAACCGCGGCCGCGGCCACCTACGCCCGCCGCCTCGTCAAGGAGCGCGACGCCGGGAAACCGATCCAGCCCGTCATCGAGAAGATGAACCAGCTCGTCCAGGACTACTACGAAAAGTCCCGGCCGATCTACTGCGCCAAGATGGGGTTCGTGGACGAGGTGGTGCGGTTCGCGGACATCCGGCGGTACATGGTGGCGTTCGCCGGGGCGGCCTACCAGCACCCGAAAACGATCTGCGCCCACCACCAGATGATCACCCCGCGGATCATCAAGGGGTGAGAAAGGCTGGGAGGCTAGAAGGCTAGGAAGCTGGGAAGC
>NZ_BAAHXI010000113.1:0-5552 GCF_054656955.1 Deferrisoma palaeochoriense | reverse complement strand
GCGGCGGTTTCAGGGGCCTGGGCCTCGGCCGGGGCTTCCCCTCGACCGCCGTGCGAGTCCGCGGGAATCTCGGACGCCGCCGGTTCCTGCGGGACGGCCTTGGCGGTTTCGGTCCGGTCCTTGGCCCCCTCGTCGGAAGCCGCCGGTCGAGACTTCTCGCTTGCGGCCGCGGGGGGATCCGCTCGCGCCTCCCCCGTGTCCCCCTCCCCGGGGGCGCCCTGCGGGGCCGCTTCTTCCCGCGCGGTCGCCGGTTTCTTCTTCCTGGAGCGCCGCCGTCGCCTTCGCTTGGACTTCGGGGCTTCCGCCGACTCACTTTCGCTCGGTGCTCCGCTCTCCTCCGGTGGGGCGGCTTCGTCCGCGGCCTGCTCCGCGGGGACGGCCTCGTCGGCCGGGGATCCCTCCGGTGGAGTCTCAGCCGTCTCCTGCGTCGCCTGCGCCTCCCCGGTCTTCTTCTTTCGGCGCCGGCGCCGGCGCTTTTTCTTGGCCGGCTCCTCCGTCGGGGACGCGCCTTCCGGTTGCGCCTCAGCGGGCGGTTCCTCCGCCGGCGGTTCGGCCTCGGGTTCGTCCTCCATCAGGATATAGGCCGGGGCGCGTTGGGCCCGTACCGGGGGCTCCGGAATGCCCTTTTGCACCGCCAGAAGCTCCTGGGGTACCCCGGCCGCGTTGGTCTCGGTGCGGGGCTTGCCGTTCTCGACGAAGACGAAACAGTAGTCGTTGGGGCCTAAGAGGGGCTCCGCGAAAATCTGGATGGATTTCTCGAACTCCCGTTCCCACTCCGAGAGTCTCCGGCGTTTCCGGTTCAGGAGCAGGGCGGCCACGTCCGGGGGCACTCCCACGCGGATCTGCCCGAGTTCCTTGCGGGGCAATTCCGCCTGGATCATTCGCAGGATGGCGAGGGCGAAGCTCTCCGTCGTGCGCACCCGGCCCGAGCCCCGGCAGGTGGAGCAGGGGCGGGTCACCGCCGCGGCCGCGCCGGGTTTCAGCCTCTGGCGCGACAATTCCAACAGCCCGAACTGAGAGATGGAGCCCACCTGGGTACGGGCCTTGTCCTCCTTGAGGGCCTTCTGGAGGGTGCGTTTCACGGCAGCGCGGTTCGCCGCGCTTCGCATGTCGATGAAATCGATCACGATAAGGCCCCCGAGATCCCGGAGTCGCAGTTGCCGGGCGGCCTCCCGAGCGGCCTCCTCGTTGACCTTGAACGCGGTTTCCTCGATGTCCTTACCCTTGAAGGCGCCGCCGGAGTTGACGTCGATGCTCACCAGGGCCTCGGTCTGCTCGATCACGATGGAACCGCCCGAGGGAAGCGGCACCGTCTTCTCATAGATGGTGGCGAGTTGCTGCTCCACGTTGTACCGGGCGAAGATCGGGGTGCGCCGCTGGTGGAGCTTGACCCGTCGGGTGTACCAGGGCATCACGGCCTGAAAGAACCGCCGCACCTGCTCGTACACCTCGGGGTCGTCGATCCACACCTCTTCCACGGCGGGGGTGAAGTAGTCGCGGATGGTGCGGATCACGATGTCGGATTCCTGGTAGAGCAGGCTCGGCGCCGGGGCCTCCTCGTAATCCCGGAGGATCCGCTTCCACAGCCTGAGGAGGTATTGGGCGTCCCGGGTGAGCTCCTGCTTCGTGCGCCCTTCGGCGGCGGTGCGCACGATGTAGCCCATCTCTTCCGGCACCTGGGCGGCGTCGAGGGCCTCTCGCAGTTGCTTGCGGGTGGCCTCGTCTTCGATCTTCCGGGAGACGCCCCGCTTGGCCACGTAAGGCATGAGCACGAAGTACCTGCCCGGCAGGCTGATATAGGTGGTGAGGGCCGCCCCCTTCTGGCCGGTCTCGCCCTTGCGGACCTGCACCATCAGTTCCTGGCCCACCCTTAGGGCGGACGTTGCACGCTTGCCCTCCGGGAAGTACCGCTGGTGGATGTCGTCCACGGGAAGGAAGCCGTTCTTCTCGGCCCCGAAGTCCACGAACACGGCGTCGAGGCTCGGCACCACCTTGACGATGCGGGCCTTGTAGATGTTTCCTTCCAGGCGTTCCACCTGGGCCGTCTCGACGGCCACCTCCTCGAGGAGCCCGTCCGCCACGATGGCGATCCGGCTTTCCTCCTCGTTGACCACGTTGACAAGCATCACTTTCGACATGGGCTCCTCGCAGGGGCCGGGAATGCCTCCCGAGCATGAATCGAAACCGATCGGACTCCGAAAACGCCGCAGTATACACCATTTCCCCCGAGCTTTCGGAAGCCAAAAGATGGCTGGCAGCCCGGCTGCGGGAATGGGAGGGCTCGGACCTGGGCCAAACGGTGCTCCGGTGCCTCGGCTCGGCCGGGCTGGAGCGGGGTTGGCTCGTGGGCGGCGCCGTGCGCGATGTGGCCCTTGGGCGGCCGCTTCCCCCGGATCTGGACCTGGCCCTCCCGGTTCCCGACGCGAGGCCAGTGGCCGAGGAGCTCGCGCGCGGTCTCTGCGGACATCCGTTTCCCCTGGACGAGGGCCGCGGGGCCTGGCGGGTGGCCCTCCCGGGGGGCGCGACCGTGGACGCCGTGCCGCTCAGGGCCTCCACGTTGGAGGAGGATCTGGAACTTCGGGATTTCACGGTGAACGCCATGGCCTGGCGGCTGGGTGGCGGGCCCCTGGTGGATCCCCTCGGGGGCCTGGCCGACCTTCTGCGCGGGGAGCTTCGCGCCTGCGGCCCCGGGGTGCTCGAGGCCGACCCGCTGCGGGTGCTGCGGGTCTACCGGTTTTCGGCGGCCCTGGGGCTCCGGGTCGGCCCGGAGCTTGCGGGGCGGCTCGCCCGGGCGGCGCCGGGGCTCGACGGGGTGGCCCCTGAGCGGGTGCGCACGGAGCTCTTCGCCACGCTGGACCTCCCCGCCGGTGCCGGCGCGCTCCGGCGCATGGCCGAGGATGGGGTTCTCGCCGCCCTGTTTCCCTTTGTCGAGGCCTGGCGGGGATTCGACCAGGGAGACTACCATCGTCACGACCTCTGGGAGCACGCCCTGAGAACGGCCGAGGAAGCGGCGCGCCTCGCGGCCGGGGAGGGCTGGATCCCCGAGCCCGGGCGGCTCAGGGAACACCTGGCCGAGGAACTGGAGGCCGGGATCACCCGGCGGGCACTCCTCGTGATGGCAGCCTACCTCCACGACCTGGCCAAACCGGAGTGCGCCGTCGACGAGGGGACCCGGCGGCGGTTCACGGGGCACGAGACTCGGGGCGGGCACCTCGTGCGGGGGCTCCTGGCCAGGCTGCGGGTGGGGCGCAGGGCCCGCGGGGCGGCCCAGAGGGTCGTGGCCGCCCACCTCAGGCTGTTCCAGCTTTCCCGCCAAACCCCGCCCACGGAGCGGGCCCGCCTGCGGTACCTCAGGGACCTGCGCGCCGAGACCCCGGAGGCGGTGCTCCTGGCGGTGGCCGACGAGCGGGCTACGGGAGAGGATTCTCCCCACCGGGAGGCGGTGGAGCGCACCGCGGCCGAGGTCCTGGCGCTGTACTGGCGGAAACGGGACGAGGAGGAGATCCCGCCGCTCCTCAGGGGGCGCGACCTGGTGGAGTTGGGGGTTCCGCCGGGGCCGGAGGTGGGGAGGCTCTTGCGCCAGGTGGCCGAGGCCGAGGCCCGGGGGGAGGTGGCGACCCGGAACGAGGCCCTGGCCCTGGTGCGCCGCCTCCGGGAGCGGACCTGATATCAACCCGGCGCCGGTGGAGGCGCGCAAGGAACTCGCCGGGTCATGCCTATTTGGCCACCGGACCTTTAGAGGCATCGCCGGCGGTGGGTGGGGGACTGGTTCCGGCCGGGCGCGAGTGCGGCATCCGGCCACTGTAGGAGCCACGCCCGGCGCTCCAGCAGGCCCCATGCCCCCGACCGTGTCGATTTAACCGCCGGAGTAATAGCAAGAGAGCCGCGCGTGGGCCCTCACGCCACGGGGTGGGTCACGAATGCGGGCCGTGACCGAGGACCGACGACCGACGACCGAAGACCGGGGTTTCCTCTCCATGCGCCAACTCGACCTCTTTGCCGATGCGGACGCCCTTCTGCACCGGGGCTGGGCCCGGTTGGGGCGACTCGACCTGGCGGGGGCCGCCGAGGACCTCGAGGGGCAGGAGCGGCGGCGGCCCGGCCCGGGCACGGCCGAACTCCGGGAGGCCCTCGGGTGGATTCGGGGGCGGCTGCCCGAGGCTTCGGAGGCGGAGGGGCCCGGAACGCTGCGGCTGTGCCGGGCCCTCCGGGAGGGTCGCACCGGGTGCTCCGCCCTGGATCGAAGGCCCTCGGCCCGGCGGGGTCTCGTCCGGGCCCTGGCCGGGCGGTTCGCCCCCCTGGCCCGGGCTCATCCGGCCGCCCCCCTTGCCGAGGGGCTCCCGTGGGCGGTGTTCCTAGCCTGGGCGGGGCACCCGGCCGAGGCCGCGCCGGCGCTCGAGGAGTGGGTCCGGCGGGTCCCGGAGGAGCCCCTGGTCTGGCTCGCCCTGGGGGACGCCCGGGTCCTCCAAGGCTGGGAGCGGGCCGGGCGGGCGGCCTACCGGGAGGGGTTCGGGTTGGCCCCGGACTCGTCCTGGGAGGTGGAGGATGCGGCCTTGGGGCCGGCCCGGGCCGAGGTGGCCCGGGCGGCGCCCTGGGGGGGACCGTGGTGGGCGGTGGGGCTCTACGAGGCGGGGTGGTTCCCGCGGTACGGGCCCCTCACGGCCGGGGAGATCGCGGCGCGGTACGAGCGGTTCAAGCGGCTGAGTTCCGGGGAACCCGGTCCGAGGGCGTTCTTTCTGGGGCTCGCCCTCTCGGAACCCGCCGCCGGGGTCCCGACACGCCTGCGGGCCACGGTGCGTCGGCAGATGCGGGAGATGGCGCCGGAGGTGTTTGAGGCCCACCTCGATCGAATCCGGGGGGAGGGTTCGTAGCGCGCCGGGCCCCGGGGACCTGCCGTGCGGGGGATCCTGCTCGCGGAACCGCCCGTTTCGCCCCCGGGACCTGGCGCGGGAGCGGCGCCCGCGGCGGCCCTCTCCGGTGGATATGACGGGGTCAAAAAAATGCCCGATCGGCGACTTGACACCGCGATCGGGTTCGTCTAGCATCGCCGTTCCTTCTGCGGGGGGTGTTGCGCCCCTGTGGACTCCGGCTGGCGTAGCTCAACTGGCAGAGCGGCTGACTTGTAATCAGCAGGTTGCGGGTTCGAGTCCCACCGCCAGCTCCAACGAAAGCGACTCCAGGCAATCTGTGGTGGGGTTCCCGAGCGGTCAAAGGGAGCAGACTGTAAATCTGCCGGCGATGCCTTCGGAGGTTCGAATCCTCCCCCCACCACCACTTTCTGCCCGGTAGCGGGAGTAGCTCAGTTGGCTAGAGCATCAGCCTTCCAAGCTGAGGGTCGCGGGTTCGAGACCCGTCTCCCGCTCCATTTTGATATAGGTTCGTGAGCCCACGTAGCTCAGGCGGTGGAGCACTTCCTTGGTAAGGAAGAGGTCACCGGTTCAAGTCCGGTCGTGGGCTCCAGCATTGCTCTCACTCCCCCGGCCCGCCCCGCGGTGGTCGGGCGGTTTTTGTTTGTCTGGCTGACGGAACTAAAGTTGACGAGGAGAGACCGC
>NZ_BAAHXI010000112.1:0-5596 GCF_054656955.1 Deferrisoma palaeochoriense | reverse complement strand
CGTGCGTGTCCGTGTCGGGTTCCGGATGTACAGGGGTCCCGGATTTCCACACTTGATTCTTTTCGGGGGCCGTTCTAGCATAGTCGCAGAACGTAACCGTTCTCTTCGCCCGCCCCCTCTCACGGCGGTCGTCACCCGCGCATTCTGCGCGGCCAAGGGGCACCCCGCCCCGAACGCAAACGTCACGTGTCTCCCACGTGGCCGAACTCCCACCGATTTCCGGTGTCCCCGCGTCCATCGCCAGCCCGGCTCGTATCCCCTCTATTGCTATTTTCCACAGGCACTGCCATTTTTTTTACACAAAAGGCAAGGAGATTCCTGTGTTACGTGCTAAACGGTCTATTTTCCAACCAGCACTCCATTGGAAAAGGAGGCAAACCCATGAGCAACTACGAATCACTCCTCACGGAACGAGAAGCTGCGAAGTTCCTCGGCCTTTCTCATAGAACGCTGCAGAGCTGGCGGCAAAAAGGATGGGGGCCGCCCTTTTTGAAACTCGGATTCAGCGTACGTTATCACAAGCAAGACCTGCAGAATTTCATGGAACAATGCAAGAGACGCCACACTACACAGCACACCTACAAAATCCTACACGACAACAAAACCCACGCTCAGGGGGCCCAGTCATTGTAGCCCGTTCGGCGAACAAACAGCGATCGGCTCACGCGGGGACAATCTTGATGTAAGCGAAGTCCGACAATTAACACGTGACACCGGATGACGCGGGTCAATCAAGCGGACGTCACCCGTATTTGTTATAGATTTGCCTGCATCATATTGTTCAAATACTTGGTTATTTTTGACCCAACGACACCACAAGCGGGCCGCATCACAGCATGGCAAATGCGGCTAAAATCTACGCGATAAATATAAGCTCATCTTCGAATCCCGATCGAAACGTCTGCAACCTTGCGTTCACAGAACACAGTTGGTCCCCGGGAAGGTTTTTTACGGAAAACGGGAAAAAGCAAGGCGCTCGATAGACCACCCCCAGCGACTTCGGGGTCTCGCCATCGGAGCGCAAGAAGGATTCCACGACGAACGCTACGGTCCGCGGATCGGTTACCGGGCGGACGGCACCCTTTGCGTATACCGTGCTCGTCCCTCCCTTGCGTTCCTCGATGCAGCCCCAGTCCGCAATGCTTCGCAAGACGGTGCGGGATGCCCGCGCCACCAGCTCGCGATCCCCCACCCGCTCTGCCAAACGGCGTCGGATCTGACGGGGCGAAACCGTTTCCTGTAGGCGGAGAAGCCTCCCGACCTCCGAGCTGACGAGCCTCCAGAACGGGTAGGCCGCCATGGTCATACCCCAGTGGACCGGAAGGTGCTGCTCGGCCGGCAACTCTCGGAGGAGCAGCAAGCCGTCATCGCGGAGCGCACGCAGATCCTTGCGAGGTCGCACCCAAATGGACTGCAAAATCGACCACATCTTCTGCCGGCTGCCCCGCCCGGAGGTTCCCTCGCCTGCCAGTGCTTCCGAGAGAAAGCCTCCTGCTTCTTCCGCCAGCTTTTTCTCGTCGACCCCAGCGAGGCACAGGTCGGCCACCCGCGTCATCCACTCGTACCGCAGCCGCTGGCTGCTAAAACCGATCTTCACGACGCGTCTCCCCGCACCTCGAGTTCGGCGAAGGGGACGATCAGCTCCTCAATGCACCATCCGCCGTGCGACACCACCTTTTTCCCCTTGGTCACAAACGCCCCACGCTCCGGGGCAAGAAGGGCCAGATACGTTTCCGGAAGCCCCACCGGCGGCCACTCGTACGCATCCGGGAACCGATCGCTCACCTGCTTCCGTAGCACCGGATCGTCGTACACCCGTACCCGCTCCCCCCGCACTTCCGCAAGGGAGCCTTCGGAGGGCTTCCCCACGCCCATAGCCTCAATGTTGCCGTGATCCGATGCGAGATACACGCGAAATCCTCTCTCGTGAAGAAGACCTAGCATATCTTTCAGAAATCCCTCACGGGCCCACTGCCGAACCTGGTTATGCATCCCCGCCGCACCTAGCTCCATCCCGTGCATGATCCGGTCGACCTTGTCGACCACCAGTCCGACCACGCGCAGATGGGGCCGGTTCAGGAGTTCGGCGAGTTCCTCCAGGTCTCCGTCGCCCAACCCCTTCGCGTACGCTACCTCCTTCGACGCGAGGCCTTGATCCACCCAGAACTGGGTCCAGAGGTCGGACTCCTTTTCGGTCGTATGGATACTCGCCGGAAAGTAGATCGGTGGCTTGCCGGCAAAGGCCGCTTGTCGGGAAACCGAGGTGAGGGTGGGAATCCAGGCGAAAACGGCGCGTTCACGGAACCGCAATTTGGGATCCAGCCCCCCAAGCTCTTGGCGCACGGCCACCCACTGGTCGAGCGCGATACCGTCGAGCAGCACAAGCGCGATCTTCGTATCCGGGTTGTCATCCAGCCCATGGCTCAGATACCGCGGGATGTGATGCAGCATCACCGGCGGCGCGGGCGGAAGGTTGATGAGGCTTGCGTAGCGCTTCACCACCCACGCCTGGAACGTTGCGTCGATCCGGGACCTCAGTGCGTCACGGCGCTCCCGGTACCCTTCCGGACAAGGGAAGTCCGGTTCCATCTCCAGGGCGGCAAGCTCCGCCCACCGACCGGCGAAATCGAGCCACTCCCCATGGCGCGCATCCACCTCGGGAATCGTCTTCTCGAGGGTATCCAGCAACCCTTCCATGCGGCGGCGCCGGTCTTCCCCTGGGGAGAGTTGGAGGCCGCACACCACCCAGGTCTTGGCGAGGGATTCCGCCTTCTCGTGGGGAACGGGCTGGAGCAAGCCCTCGACGAACAGGTTGTCGATGTACACGCGAACGTCGTCGTGGCTGAAAGGCAAAAGCCTGGGTCCCCGAAACTTCAGACCGTAGCCCGCCGCGTGCTCGTCGTCGCTGACCCCCTCGAACTTCTGCCGGTCGGCGAGAAAATCCAGAAATACAGGCCACCGTTCCTGCAAAAAAGCAAAAAATGCCTGTTTATCCGGAACGATGGCTTCCAGCGGCCAATCCTGGAACCGATGGGTTTGCCGAAGCACCTGGATGAAACGATCGTCAAGAATTCTCGGAATTCGCCGCCCTTTGTAATGACGGCGCAGCAAAACCCGGAGCAGGTCCTCCGGTTCGTTGATCAGTTCCGGGGCGATCTCGAATACATGACGAAGGACGAAGTCCTTTGTCGCGTTCTCACCGAGCGGCCCGGGCGCATACCTCAACTGCGCCTCGAACAGGGCATCGAGATCCCCCCGGTCGAGCGCAGCAACCACGGAGTAGCTGAGCTGCGGGAAAAGATCCCCCAAGTTGAACGAGAGCTTCCGGCCCGCCTGTAGCAGATCGTACGGGAGGGTATCGAGATCCCGCTCCCCCGAGCGCAGCACCACCACCAGTTCGGTGGACTCTCCCCGGTCCCAGCGCGACCGGAATTGGGACTCGTACGCGTACCGGAAGGCCACATGATCCTCAAACGGGATGAGCTCAAACCCCCTGTCGCGGATCCCATCCAGCACTCCCTCCTCGAGGAGCAACCCATCCGGATCCGCAACGAGGGTCAACCGAGCCACCTGCGGGGCGAATTCCCTGAGAATCTGGTCCCGCCAGCTACCCATGCGCGCTCCCCTCGACCCGCAAAAACATCAACGGCACCAACTCCGGCATCGTCTGGGACTCCCGGTCCAACTCGGTTTCGAACTCTTCCTCTTCTTGCGCCAAACGCCGCAGCCGGTGATTTCGAACCTGCGGCAGACCGATCCGTTCGATGGCTCGCCGCCGGGCCGCAAAGGCGTATGCCCCCTTTTCGCGGCGCGCGGCAAGGCTCCTGCGGTGTTGTCTCACCAGTTCGTCGTACACCGCCTTTCCGTGCCGCTCGGCCACCTCCCGCATCCTCCAAACCGCTTCACGCGCGGCGTCCGGTTCCATCCACCCCACGGTCGTGGGATCCTCCGCCGTCAATCGTTCCCACACGTAACGCGCAGTGGGGAGAAACACCCGTCCGTCGTCCGCCAGGAACAACGGCATCATGCGACTTTTGCTCGCACTCGGCCCCACAAGGGAAACCCGCCAGAGAGACCACACCCCGTTCACGTCTGGCGGTAGATTCGCGAGCGAGATGACCGGCACCGGCTGGTCGGGGACAAAGGGGGCAAGGCGCTTCGCGAGCGCGCGAACACGTTCATCTTCCAGGGTAACCAAACGGCGCGCCGGATTCTCGGCCGCCCGCTTCCCCGAAAACACCACCCCGCTCCACCGTTCCCCATCGGGCCACACCAGGTCCCAAACTCCCTCTGCACACGTCGCCTTACCTCCGTGCGACCGGAGATAGCTCACCGTCATCCGCTCCACCCAGTACGGCAACGGGTGCTGGAGAATGCCCGCGATCTCCGCGGAAGGTGACGGCTCGGTCTCTTCAAAAAAATTGGAAATTTCTTCGGTTATACGAACTTGGTCCCCCAGCGATCTCACCACCTCGTCGGCCTTGGTTTGCGTTCCCGCCGGATCCAGGAGCGCCGCTACATGGAGGTCGTGCAGCGCCTTACCCGCGTCCACGGAATCGAGCACATCGGCCGCCTTGTCCACACCAAACTCGTGGAGGATGGTCTGCAGCTTCTCCTCCAGCACCTCTCGGACCCGCTGTTCCACCGACCCTTCGAGCAACAGGTTTACCGCGCGGACCGGGTGCTTCTGGCCGATCCGATCCACACGCCCGATGCGCTGCTCCAGCCGCATGGGGTTCCAGGGAATGTCCTAGTTGATCACCACGTGGCAGAACTGGAGATTGAGCCCTTCTCCACCCGCATCCGTGGAGATCAAAATCCGGGCACGGTCGGCGAACACTTCCTGCACGCGCCGGCGTTCTTCGAGCCCCATTGCCCCGTTGAGGCACACCACCTCGAACCCCCGCTCGCTCAGGAACTCCGCAAGCATCTCCTGGGTGGACACGAACTCGGTGAACACCAACACTTTGAGATCTGGATCCCCCTCCTCGGCCTGGAGACGGTACAGCCACTCCATCAGCGCGTCGGCTTTGACATCCGCTTGATGTCCTTCGCACCGTCGCGCCTTATCGAGAAGCACCTCCACCTGCCGACGCTCATCCAGGACCGCGGCGTCCTCCACCCCGACCAACGCACCCACCAACTCCTCGGCGTCCATCTCAAGCCAATCTTCCTCGTTTAGGCCCGAGAAAAGGGTCAGTTGTGGGCCACCTCGATCCTGTAACACCTCGAGCCGGCGCTCCAGGGTAAGGCGAATCGCCCGGGTGCTAGACGCCACCAAGCGCTGCATCAAGATCATGAGGAATCCCAAATCGTTTCGCTTCTCGCGCAGCGCCCGGTTGTACCCTTCCCGAACGTACTCCGTCACGGCACCGTAGAGGTCACGCTGGTCCGCGTACCGATCGGTCCACTCCACCGTCACGAGTTCCGTGCGTCGAGGGCGGAAAAGCGGTTTCCCCTCCTCGTCGACGGCGTGACACTTTTCGGTCCGGATCACATAGGGGCTGCACCTCGCTCGAGGGCACGGCTCACCGTGCGCGGGTGCACCCCGAGTCGAGCGGCGATGTCCTTGATGTAGCAGCCCTTTTCTCGCAGT
>NZ_BAAHXI010000111.1:0-5808 GCF_054656955.1 Deferrisoma palaeochoriense | reverse complement strand
CGTCCGCCGGAGCACAAGCCCGTCGCCCTACGTAGCCCGACGAAGGGCGATACGGGGAGGACGCGCTGCTGGAATGGCTCGCCGCCCCGGAGCAGCAGGAACTCCGGCGCACGTTCGCGGTGTGGCTGAGGCGGGTGCTCATCCCGCGGCACGGCTTCCCCGCCCCCCCTTCCCGAGACCCGGGACCTCCTGGAGGTGCGAGACATGCTGGCGGAACGGGTGAAAGAGTGGACCGAGCAGTGGAAACGCGAGGGGCTTGAGGCCGGCCGGCGGGAGGGCCTCCAGCAAGGCCGCCGCCAGGCCGTGCGGGCCGAGCCCCTCGACGCGTTCCGCGCGGCCTTGCGTAGCGTTCTGGGCTGAGGCAGCGTCCGCCGGCGCGGGCCGTTGTGCCCCTGTCACCCGTCACCGACCCCGACCGTCCCAACAGCTCCGCCCCCGCCCCAACGGCCGCTTGCATCCCGCGATGGACGGGGGCAAGATGCCCGTGCATGCCTCAATCCGCTTGAGCGGGGGTAGGGCCATGAAAAAGGAACACTTCGAAATTTTGCTCGAAGACATCCGGGAGAAGTTCGACCTCGTCCTGGAGGGTCACGAGGTGCTTCGGGCCGACATTGAACGGGCCCGGCAGGAGTCTCGGGAGCGGGACGAACACCTCCTGTTCCTGATCCAGGCGCTCGACGACAAGATCGACGGCGTGGACGCCCGATTGGGAGCAAAAATCGACGAAGTCGACACTCGCCTGAGCGCTAAGATCGACGAAGTCGACACCCGCCTGTCCGCCAAAATCGACGCGGTCGACGCCCGCCTGAGCGCTAGGATCGACAGCGTCGAGAATCGGCTGAGTGCCAAGATCGACCAGGTTGGGAAGACCCTCGAAGAGGTGAAGGAAGACCTGGCCGCCCACCGCCGGGACACAGAAGTCCATCTGCCGCGCCCGACGAAGGGGGCGTAGGCCCCGGCGAAACTCAGCGTCTGCTACCCGCGCCCCCGGGCGGGCGATCACCGCCTACACCGCATCGGCCCCCGACTACCTGGGCGGAGCAACGGCCGCACCCCTTTTCCTCTGCCGCCCCCTGCAACCATCGACACCGCGCCCGCCACCCTAGGCTCGAGAACCAAATAACCTGTCAACGGCCGTCGTCCGGAATGCCTGACCAACGCGCCGACCTCAGAACCAGCAGGCCCCGCACCTCAACCCGTCGAAGCTCGTGGGCTCATCCCCTGCGGCATCTCCCGGAGCGAGAACTCCTCCAGTCGGGCGTTCGCCCGTGCATGCTCGATAGTGAGGCTCACAAGCTTTCCGTTCTCGTCCAAGTCCACGTAAATGTCTTCGCCGAGTTCCCGGGTCTCGGCGACCGCGGCGTCTCGAAACTCGATCAAAGCAGTGTCGGTGTCCGGGAAATAAATCACCCTCATCGCCCTCGCTCCTTGAACGAGCGATCAAAAAACGCGTTGTGCACCTCGGCGATGATCCACCTCTACGTACCCGATGAACCCTTGCCGGACGGAAGGGGTTCTCGGTCATCTGCCCTTCTGAATTCTGACCCCTGATCCAGAAGCCGCCCCCGACCCGCGCGCCCGACGCCACCGCCCTCCAACCGGCGGCCGATAGCCGAACGGACCGCCAACGCGGCCGTACGCGAGGCCCTCGGTGCCGAAAACTTATTAACTTAGCAGCGTCCCGACCGCCCCCCTGCTGTTCCCACCCGTCACGGCTCTTCCCATCACCTCGACGAGGCGGGCTGGGGCTCCGCGGGGCCCGCGGCCTTGGGGTGGAGCTTCACCTCGGCGCCGGGGCCGCGGTTGGGGCGGTACTCGGGCACGATCTCCCGTAGTTTCGCCACGATGAGCTCGGGCTCCCCCTTTCGCACGCAAAACTTGAGCTCCTGAAGGTGGCGGTCCATCTCCTTCAGCGGCACCGTGCGGGCCGCCGCCACCAGGATCTTCCGGTGTTCGGTCTTCTTCACCCCTTCGCCCTCGATCAGGAGCTCCTCGAAGAGTTTCTCGCCGGGCCGGAGCCCGGTGAACACGATCTCGATGTCCTCGTGCGGCTCAAGCCCCGAAAGCCGGATCAGCTCCTCGGCCAGGTGCACGATCTTCACGGGCTCCCCCATATCAAGGAGGAAGATCTCCCCGCCCTGCCCCATGCTCCCGGCCTGGAGCACGAGCTGGCTCGCCTCGGGGATCGTCATGAAATAGCGGATCACGTCGGGGTGGGTCACCGTCACCGGCCCGCCCCGGCGGATCTGCTCCTGGAAGAGCGGCACCACGCTCCCGTTCGAACCCAGGACGTTTCCGAACCGCACGGTCACGTACTCCGTGCGGCTTTCCGCGTCAAAGGCCTGCACGAACATCTCGGCCGCCCGCTTGGAGGCCCCCATCACGTTCGTGGGGTTCACGGCCTTGTCAGTCGAGATCATCACGAACCGCTCCACCCCCGCGGCCTCCGCCGCCTCGGCCACATTCCGGGTGCCGAACACGTTCGTCTTCACGGCCTCGGCCGGGTGGTACTCCATCATGGGCACGTGCTTGTAGGCGGCCGCGTGGAACACCACCTGGGGCCGGTACGCCTCGAACACCTCCCCCACCTGGTCCCGGTCGCGCACGTCGGCGAGCACCGGCACCACGTCAAGCCCCGGAAACTCCCGCTGGAGTTCCAGGTGAATCTCGTGGAGCGGCGTTTCCGCGATCTCAAAAAGGATGAGCCGCCGGGGGCCGAACCGCGCCACCTGCCGGCAGATCTCGCTTCCGATCGATCCCCCGGCCCCGGTCACGAGCACCCGCCGGCCCGCCAGGTACCCCGCGATGCGGCCGGTGTCGAGCTTCACCGGGTCGCGGCCCAACAGGTCCTCCAGGTTCACGTCCCGAAGCTGGGCCGCGAGCCGCCGGGGCTCCAGCATGTCCGTGATGGGCGGGAGCGTCTGCACCTGGAGCCCCTCGGCCTGGCACCGGTGCACCACCTCGCGGATCAGCTTCGACGGCGCCGACGGGATCGCGATGATGACCCGCTTGACCCCGTGGAACCGGGCGAGGCGCCCCAGGTCCCGGATTCGGCCCAACACCGGGATGTCGAGCACCCGGGCCCCTACCTTGGACGGGTCGTCGTCCAGAAACCCCACCACCCGGAGCCTCATGTCCGGGTTCTGGCGGATCTCCTGGGCCAGGAGCCGGCCGCCCATGCCGGCTCCCACGATCAGCACGGGGTCCCCCTCCTCGGCCCGCCGGGCGTAGCAGTGCTCCTGAAAGAGCCGCCAGGCCAGGCTCCGGCCCATGATAAGACCGTTCAGGATCATCCAGTCAAGAAGGGGGATGCTGCGGGAGTACCCCTCGAACCGGGTGAAAAAGAGCGTGAGCACCGTGGCCACGAGGCAGGCCACGGAAACGGTTTTTAGGATGTGGACGAGGTCGGGGATCGAGGCGTAACGCCAAAGGCGGCGGTAGAACCCCGACAGGAAGAACACGAGGGGCTTGACGGCCACCGAAACCGCAAGGCCGACCAGCAATACATCGCGCTGGCCGGCCGGCACGGTCCAGTCGAACCGGATGAGGTAGGCGAGAAGGTACGCCACGACCACCAGGGCCGTGTCGACCGGAAGAAGGAGAAGCCTCCTATACCGAACCATCCAAACCCCCCAGGCCCGCCAATCCCCGGGCCGAGCTTCAGGAAACCCGCGGCAGCCACCCGCCGCCGCAACACGCCGTGCGTTCTACCACCAATCCTCCCAGGGAGTCCAGACCCCGCCCCTGCGCACTCCTAACCCCCCGGCGGGACTTACTGAAACATGGCAACAATCGTGCGAAGAATAAGTTTCAAGTCCGACAAAACGGTTCGACCATAGAGGTATTCAAGATCAATAGCTAGTTTGTCGGGCAGAACTCGCGTGCGGTAGACGGACTCCCAGTCCTCGCCAGCCAACAGCTCCTCCTCGTGCCGGTACGCTAGAGAGGCGGCACTAGTGATACCTGGCCGCACGGCCAGAATTTGGCGTTGTTCCGGCGTGTATAGCGCTACGTACCGGGGGTCTTCCGGCCTCGGGCCCACAAGACTCATATCTCCTCGAAGCACGTTGAAAAGTTGGGGAAGTTCGTCGAACTTAAGACGGCGGAGGATTCTCCCAACCCGTGTGACGCGGGCGTCGGCCCGTGCCGTGATGGCAGGCCCCACTCGGTCGGCACCGTGGATCATCGTTCGGAATTTGTAAAGATGAAAAATCCTGCCGCTCTTCCCCACCCTCCGTGCCTTATAAAACACCGGGCCAGGGCTGTCTATCCTAATCACGATCGCAATCACAACGAAAAGCGGGCTCAGGACGGCGAGGCCAGCCGCTGACCCAAGGATGTCGATGGCCCGCCTTAGAGCGTCAGCGGCTGAATCGCTCGACAATGTCCGTGACGGCACTGATCACTTCCTCCACATCTTCATCACTCATTCGGGAGTAGATAGGCAAGGACACTTCCCGCAGGTACTCGCGATAGGCCACAGGGAAATCTTCAGGTTTCCATCCGTAAGTCTCTCTATAATACGGGTGGACGTGCAAGGGAATGAAATGCACGCTCGCACCTATCCTCCGCTTCTTTAGTTCCTCTATAAAAGCCCCCCGATCAATCCTTAGTCGGTCCAAGTGGAGCCTAAGCATGTACAGGTGCCAGGCATGGCGGCAGTCTGGGCGATCGGCCGGCACCTCCAAGGCAGGCAGGCCAGAGAAGGCCTCCGTGTATCGTTCGGCAATCGCCCTCCTCCGCGCCCACATGCGTTCCGCCTTTGAGAGTTGGACGAGCCCCATGGCAGCCGCGATGTCGGTCATGTTGTACTTGTAGCCTGGCGCTATGATTTCGTAGTACCAAGACCCCTCGGCCGCGTAGCGTTTCCAGGCGTCCTTGCTGATGCCGTGGAGGCTCATGATCTGGCACCGCTCCGCCAGTTCATCGTCGTGGGTGGTGATCATCCCCCCTTCGCCGGTAGTGATGGTCTTGGTGGCGTAAAAAGAAAAACAGGTAGCTGAACGCACCTGTGGCCAACTCCGGCCCACACTTCCTATTACCTTGCCCTTGTACTCGCATGGAAAAGCGTGAGCGGCGTCCTCGATCACGGCCAATCCATAGTGGGCCGCTATCTCGTAAATCGCATCCAACTCGGCAGGAAGCCCAGCAATATGGACCGGAATGATTGCACGGGTCCGCTCTGTTAACGCCACCTCCAGCTTCTCCGGATCCAAACTGAAATCGTCGGGCCGGACATCCACTAGCACTGGCCTTGCGTCGAAGTACCGCACCACCTCTGCCGTCGCGGCAAAGGTGTATGGCGTTGTAACAACTTCATCGCCTCGTTCCACCCCCACAGCCTCCAAAGCCAGGTGCATGGCCGCTGTGCAGGAATTGACAGCTACGGCGTGGCTGGCCCCCACGGCCTCGGCAAACCGGGCTTCAAATTCTTTCGTCTTCGGCCCGGTGGTCACCCAACCGGAAAAGACAGCTTCCTTGATCGCGCTCAACTCCGCTTCGTCCACGTCGGGCGCGGCAAACGGGAGAAATGTTTTCATGTCCACTTTTCCCTCAGCGCATGCTCTCCAGTTATTTCGCCTCTTCAGAAAAAAGCCCAAATAGTGTAAGCGCCTTAGGGCTTATCCGTACCTGAATTCGTGAACAGACCTGGTCCGTGGTATCGGGAAGCGGCTGTTTTTGTGTAGGAGCATTCGGCGCAACGTATTGATATTGCTGCCGATTCTGTGTTAGCATGATAACTTGGCATGTTCACCTTTTCGGTGAATCGGAGGGCCACCATGATCCGGTTCGGTATCGTTCAGTCCA
>NZ_BAAHXI010000110.1:0-6143 GCF_054656955.1 Deferrisoma palaeochoriense | reverse complement strand
GTACCGGTACCTGAAGCACGTGTTCGAGCGGGTACCGCTGGCGACTTGCCGGGAGGAGTACCGGGTGCTCCTGCCGCAGCACATGCCGGCAGACCTGTTGGCCCAACTCGCGCCAGGGGGCGGTTTATAAGGCGCTTACGCAAAAGACATGGGGGCGGCCCAGCACCTACTGGGGGCGAGCCCGGGTCCAGTTGGCAATCCACTTCGATCTGGTTGAAACGTGACCATGAACGGTCCCAGGCCCATACACAAAAATCTTGACACACCCTTCGTAACCAGACGTCAACTCAGACCTCGGATCACCGAACCGCAGCCTTGAGTGCCTCGGCCTCGCCTGGTGGCAGGGCCGCCAATCTCTCCTTGAGCCACCGCCTGGACTTCTCCACGACCGCGGCCCACTCGGCCGTGCGGTCGGCGAATCGGTTTTCCAGGACGGACAACACGATCAGCGTCCAAAGAAGGCGAACGGCCTCGTCCCCGGCGCTCGGGGCCGCCGCCCGGGCCTCGCGGTCCAAGGCCCTCCGGTCCCAGCCCAGCTGCTTGGCGATCCCGGCCCGGATCTCGAACCCCCCTTCGGGGCGCTGAAGGTCCAGGAGTTCGTAAACGAGGCGGGAGTCCTCGTCCGCGCTCTCGTAGGACGCCGCCATGTCGGCGACCCCCAAGGAGGGGGGTCGGTCGAATCTGTCGGAACCTTCGCAGGCGACGCCAAAGGCCTCCGGGGCCGAAACGGCGGCGCGCCCGGCCCCTCCAAGGAGAAACCGCCCCAGGCCGAAGATTCCCGCCGGCGCCGCGGCGTATGCGACAGGTCCCGCGGCCGGCGCCGTGAGCCCCCGCCCGTGCCAGTCCGTTGTCACGAGCACCGGGACCTTGCGGAGCGCGATCTCGCCCGTGTGGCGCTCCGTCTCCGGGCGGGTCTCCACGGCCACGAAGCTCGCGTAGGACGAGGCGAGGCCGTAGCGGGTCGAAAGCTCGACGATCTTCGCGCGCCTCGCCCCCTCCTTTCTTCGCCCCTGTCGGGAACCGCCCCCCACTCCGGCCTCGAGGTCCCGGATGGCCTCCCGGGCCCAGAGCTGGGGGATCGGCGCGGCCTCGACCGAGACCCGCTTGACCGGCAGGGTCCACGTGCGGGACGCCTCCCCCGCGCGGCCGGCGACGCGCAGTTCCGGGCCCACCGCCCCGGCCGGGCACCGGCCAAACAGGACGACCCGCCCCCCGCTGAAGCCCGTGGCCTCCCTTGGGGCCTGTTCGAGCCCCTGGACCCCCTTGATCCGCAGCCCGGTCACCGAGGCGCCGAGCACCTTCCCGAAAAGCCCGAGCACCCGGGGCTCGATCCGCTCCCCCGGGGCCACCACGGCCGACGCGCCGCCCGAAACCCGCGCCGTCTCCCGGATCAGGAAGTCGTTGGGCCCGTGGCCGATGCCCACCGCGAACACCCGCACGCGCCCCGGGTAGCTACCCGCCACTTTGGCGACGGCCCGCTCGTTCGCCACCTCCCCGTCGGTGAGAAGGATCACGTCCCGCCGCGCGCCACCGGGCAGGGGCCGCTCCACGATCTCCCGAAGCGGCCGCAGGATCTCGGTTCCCCCGAGATCGGCGTCCACGGCGTCCAGCCGCGACACGAGCTCCTCCACCGCCTTCGGGTCGGCCGGCCGGGGTTCCGGCCACACGGCCTCGTGGGTGCTCCCGAACCGGTAGAGGTTGGTGCGCACCCCGGCCGGCAGGGCCCGCAGGAGGATCCGCAGCGCCCGTTTCGCCTGCTCGATGGAACTCCCCATCATGGATCCCGAGCAGTCGAGGAGGAACACGATCTCGTGCGGCAGGTCCTGGGCGTCGTCCCGGGGAAGGACGAGATCGGCCTGCACGAAGGCCTCCCCCTCCCCCTCCACGAGCCAGGCCGCCGAGGGAAGCCCCTCCCGGCGGCGGACGGTGAGCACGAAGTCCCGGTCCATGGCCGCCCGCTCCGGGGCGAACTCGACCCGCACCGGGTCCCCCTCCATCGCAACGCGCACGGGGTGGGTCGGGCTCTCCAGGGCCTCGAGCGCATCCCGGCCGTGGACCCGGATCTCCAGAGTAAGGCCGTAGGGCACCTCGTCCGCGTAGGGCGGGTGCACCCGCTCCTCCGGGGGCACGCCGTCCTCGTCGTCCATGTCGCCCGGCACGTACCGGGGCGAGATGGTGGTGGGAAGCCGAAACCGCAGGTCCGTGCCGTCGGCCTCGAGAACCTCGACGTAGGTCAGGGTGATCTCGGCCCGGCCCCCGGGCGGGAGGTTTCCCACCGAGAGGGTGAACACGTTCGGCCGCTCCTGATCGAGCAGAAACGCGCCGTGCCCCTCCTCCATTGCCCGGTCGTATTCGTCGAAGGCCCGGTCGCGCTCCTCCACCCGGCCCGTGACCACCCGGTCTCCCACCCGGGCCCGAAACCCCGTCAACGCCGCGGACTCGGGCAGCGGAAACCGGTACACGGCCTCCACGGCCACGGCTTCGCGGTTTTCGAACGTCTGGGTCAGATCGACCCGGGCCCCGCCGCCCACGATGTCGGCCTCGGCCCGCACCCCCACGAGGGGCACCGGCACCGGGGCCTCTTCCTTCGTCGTCCCAAAGAGTCCGAACGCCACCGCCGCTTCCATCACCCCTCCTCTCCTTTCGTCAGGCTGCGGGCGTGCCGCAGCAGGTCCTGGAGGCCCTCGCCCACGCGCCGGGCGACGTCCTCCCGCAGATGGATTTCGACGCCGTCGGCCGGCACAAACCGGACCCACCGCTCCCCCGCCGGCGCGGGCTCCGGGACCGACTCCTCGACGGGGGGGCGCGGGCCTCGTGGTTCCCGGAACCGTTCCCGGATGGCCGACAGGCGAAGCCCCTGGTCCGTGAGCCGGCGGATTTCCAGCAGGCGCTCCAGGTGACTGTCAAAATAGAACCCGCCGCGCCCCCGCCCGGCCGGAGGATCGAGAAGCCCCTCGGCCACGTAGTACCGGATCCGGCGCCGCGAAAAGCCGGTTTTCTCCACCAGGTCGTCGATGGTGTAGCGCGTCTCGGTCATGCCGCGCATAATAACACGCCTTTGTCACAATGCAAGCAAAAAAAACACCACCCCGTCACCATGCACGGGGCGGTCGCCGTCCTTCCCGGGCGCCCGCGGCGTCTCGCTTCCTCGCCCCCTTCAGCGTCGTTCCCATGCCCGCCGCCGAAAGGGACGGCCCGGATCACCCCTTCGAGCGCTCTTCGATCACCCGCGCCTCGAAGGGATTCCGGACGTACTTGATGAAGAACCGCGCCAGCACGGCACCCCCAAGCACGAGAAGGCCAAGCCTGAGCCCCGTGCCGACGCCCACGCCCATCGCGCGATACACGCGATACATGCGACACCTTCCCCCGCAGGGGCCACGAGCCTCCGCCCCCCGTTACCCCCTTCCCCTCCCTTCGTTCCTCGCGATCGGCCGCATTCTATCCGGAAAGGCGGTCAGATCCTGTCCGCCGACCGCCACCCCGCCTCCCGTCGACACCGGACGGGCGAACGCGCTGCCCCGTCCCGTCGGTGGGCGAACCGTCGGCGACCCACCGTGCGCAACCTCCTTACATGCTTGGCTCTCTCATCTAAACACTCACCACTCGCAAGTTCTACTCGTTAGGCTTCGAGCGTCACTGCTCCTCCGGGGCCGGCACCCGGTCTCCGGGCGCATCCCCCCCGCGCGGGCTTTCGCCGCCCGTGGGCGACGATCCGGCCCCCGCGACCGACTCCGCGAGCAGTCGCACCAACTGCCGCACGAACTCCGGAGCCACCATCCCCTCGGGCGTGCGGGGCGCCCAGTCGAACAGGAACCCGGCCAGCCTGGCCTTTTGCTCGGGCCCCGGGTTCCAGCTGACCGCCGCCAGCGCGGCCTCAAGGTCGCGCACCAGCGCCTCCACCATCGCCGCGCCGGCCGGGGGCCGCTCCGCGGTCGCGCGGGTCTCCTCCCCGCGCCGCTCCTCCCCCCAGAGCAACATCTCCGCCGGCACCCCATACTCCCGCGCCACCTTTTCCGCCCAGCCCACGCGAAACACACCGAGCCGCTTGGCCTCCGACACGTTGGCCCGCGAGATGCCCAGAAACCGCGCAAGGTCGGACTGGTACCGCCACCCCGTCAGCGCCCGAATCCGCGCCCACACCTGGTCGAACTGGCTCACGCTCGTCCCTCCTCCAAACTCTGAGAAAAACCGCCAATCCGCAAGAACAAGTTCAGGCCCCTGCCCCCGATATATTTGACAATTTGACAAAAATATGCGTTTCCACAACACCAATATTGATATGTTCATCGTCGTGGGGTAACATGTGATTCATACAGGCAATGGGGCTTTACCCAAACCATTCTTCAACGGAGGAGCAAAACATGTCGTCCTGCACCTGCCGTACGAAGCAACAGCACCTTACCGCTCTATACAAACGCGAGGGCACCACCCTGCTCTCCCCCCATGGCATCGCGTTCGCCATGCGGGAGACCGGCGCCACCTTTCCACCGCGGTACGGCTGGCGTCAAGTGGATTACTGCGCGCTGGGCACCATGTTCGGAAACCTGAATTTGCGGACCCGCCTGTCCCGCGCGCTCGGGACCGACGCGGGACAGGAGGTGGTGGCGAAGGTGGGCTTCTGCCCCGTGTGCGTCCGAGACGATCCGCCCAAGGTCCGGGTTCCCCGGGAACAGCTCCGGAAGGAGGCCGACCAACGGGTCCGGGAGCACGTGACCCGCGCCCTCGAGACGCACCCGGAGGTGGACCGGGTGGTTTCGGTGGAGGGGCCGATCCGCAGGAAGCGTCGGAAGGGTTCGCCGGGGCGGTGGGTGCGGGTGACCCTGGTGCTTCGGTCCGGCTCCCGGGTCGGTCCCTTGGAATTCCATTACGGCGGGCAGCGGGCGTTCGACAGATACGTCGCCCGCAAGCGGTTCGAGGAGGTTCCCCGGTTCGTGCCCCGGACCTTGGAGACGCCGGAGCAACGGGAGGCCCTGGCCGCCGAGGTGGTGGACCTGATCTCGACGAAGTTCGGGTTCCCGAAGGAGCATCTCCAGGCCACGGTGATGACGGCGGCCGCGGTGCGCCCAGAGCACCGGGAGGCGTTCCTGCAGAGGTTTCGGGGACGCGACACGGTGCCGGTGCACGTGGCCCTGGTGGTTCCCAATCTCCTCCCCGGGGCGAGCGATCCGTACCACCGGGTGGACCTCGTGGTGACGTCCCTTTCCGATCTTCGCGAGGCTTGCACCCTCCCGTTCGGACACCTCGTCGGGGCGCAGCGCGACTATCTGCGGGCGCAGTCGTCCTACGCGGTCCCCCTCCGGCAGTTCCAGTGGTGGTACCGGAAGGACAAGAACGGAAAGGCGCGGCCCCGGGTCGCGTTCGAGGTCGCCGGGCACCCCGTGGAAGCCTACCGCTGGGAGGTCGTGCCCTCGGATCCCTTGCCCGACGGGGCGAAGCTGCTCGGCCCCCTGCACACGATCACGCCCCGGTTCGCATACGTCTGCCTCCTGCGCACCCAGTTCGCGGGGGTGTCCCAACCCCCGGCGCTCAAGTGGGGCCTGGTGAAGGAGCGTGTGCACCGAAAGGAGCCCTTGCCGCCGGAGATCGCGGTCCTGGAGGCGGTGGTGACCGGATACCGCGCGGAGGTGCTCGCCCGGCCCCTGGGGTACGAGCCCACGGTGCTGCTCGCCGTGCGGGCCGATCTCGCCACCGCCCGCGCGATCGACCGGGAGGTCAAGCGCCGAACGCGCGAGCACATCCTGCACATCGCGAATGGCGGCGATCGGCCCCGCGGGTACACGGAGTTCCGGACCCTCGCGTCCGAGAGCACGTGCCGGCAGGTGCTGGAGGACGTGGCGAAGGAGAAGGGCCTTTCGCTCGTCCAGCCCGCCAACGACGGGTGGATCGCCTGGAGCCGGCTGGTCGGCTCGGGAGCCGACATGTCGGTTTCGGACTGGGTGCGCTCGCTCTCGGAACAACGAAGGAGGGCCTGCGGGTAGGCCCGCCACCCGTTCCCTCCGGCCGCTCCCCAACGGCGGGCTCCCACGACCGGCGGGGGGGGGACCCGTCCGCCGCGACGGCGGACCGGGAGCGTCCTTGCGGGGCCGGAGGCGCCGGCTGTCACGCTCCGGCTGCGCCTCGCCTCCGGTGCCCCCTCGGGG
>NZ_BAAHXI010000109.1:0-6330 GCF_054656955.1 Deferrisoma palaeochoriense | reverse complement strand
GTGGACCGAAGTTACTTGGAAGCTCCCCAGGCCCCTTTGGGGCCCCGCTACGCAGGACAGAAACGTCCGAGTCAGAGGTAAGGACAGGAGCGGCGCCCGTGCCAGGAGTCAGTGGACAGACGACAGAGGACAGGGGGGTTCTGACATCTGTCCTCTGAATTCTGAATTCTGAAAAGCAAAGGTCGGCGGCGCGCTCGGTCGGCGCCGCCGGCCTAGGCGGTTCGGCCCTACGGAAGTCCGGCCACGGAGCAGTCGGCCAGATAGAGCGTGGTCCATTCGCCCCAGTCGTGGGCGTCGACCAGGGTGCCCCGGAACGACACTCTCGTCCCCTCCCGCACGTCGTTCCGGTCTTCGGCGTCGGGGAGTCGCGGGAGGCCGCAGGCCACCTTGCGGCCCGGTGAGACCTGAAGCAGCAGCACGGCCGGGTTCCGGTCGGGCACCGAGGTATCGTAGTACGTGCGGGGCAGGAGCGCCTCGACCGCGCCGGCCCCTTCCACGGGGGTGCCGGCTCGCTCGCGCAGATAGCCCTCCCGTTTGGCCGGGGACACGAGTTGCCCGAACGCGACGAACACCTGCACGGCTTTGAGAGATTCTCGGTCCGTGGCCGTACCCGGCCGGGCCGCGGCCAAAAGGGCCAGAGTTGTGAGCCAGGTTGCCGCCGTTCGCACCGTCACCGGCGCACCACCAGGTCGAGCCCCACGAGCCGGTCGTCGCGACGGGTGTACTTGAGCCGCGCGGTTTCTCCGGGCTGGAGGCTTTCGAGGGACAAGGGTTGCCCGTCGAGGCGCGGAGTCACGCCCTCGTCCAGGGTGACGCCCACGGTCAGGTCCCCCTTGGGGGTCGGGACCTCAAGGACGACGGACCGGTATGCCACGTCCACGGCAGCGATCCGCCCTTCCACCACCCGGATCTCGCCGGGCTGGATCGTGGCGGCCCAGGCTGCGGCGGCGAACGCGAAGCAGAAGAAAGCAGAAAGGAAACCGTTTCGAAGCGCTCCCATGACACACCCTCCTTTCTCTCGAACCACCGCCTTGGGTCTCCGGCGACCGGCCGACCGTCGCCCGCGCTTCGGCGGAAGGATCGGCGGCGCCCTGACGGGCCTCAACCTAGCCGACCCCGCGGAGATGTCAACAGCCCGGGGCCGGTCGGTTCGCTGGCCGGGCGGGGCAAGGGGCCCCGTGTCAGAAATCGGACATGAGGGGACAGAAGTCGGCGCTCAGCAGCGCCACGGAATCCTGTCGGACGAATTCTGAATTCTGGTCACCGGTACGGCCGCTCCCGGCTCTCCGGGAGGCCCCTTGCCCCGAAACGCGGGCGACAGGCCCGTGTCGGTTGGCAACTCCCCAGAGCCCTTTTAGGGCCCCACTACGCAGGACAGTAACGCCCGAGGCAGGGCTCGGGGGTGGGAGCGGCGCCGATGGCAGGGGTCAGTGGACAGACGACACAGGACAGGGGGTCTCTGACATCTGATCTCTGACCTCTGGCCCCTGATACGGCAGCCGCTCCCACAGGTTGGCACAGCCGCTGACGCTGGAGTCACAGAAGATTTTGGCGTCCTAGCGTCCTAGCCTCCTAGCGTCCCAGCGGGAAGTTACTTGGAAAGCGGCACGACCACGTAGAGCGTTCCGACTCCGCGCTTCACCAGGAAGAGCACGCTGCCCTTCCCCTTGGCCTCCCGCAGGGCCTTCCTGTATTCCTCGATCGATCCCACGGGCTCCTGGTTGACCTCGAGGATGATGTCGCCTCGGCGCAGTCCCGCCTCGGCCGCGGGGCTTCCGGGCTCCACCCCCGACACCACCAGGCCCTCGTCGGTGTCGAGCCCCAGATGCTTTTGGAGTTCGGGGGTGATCTCCTGTACCGTCAGGCCCAGTTCTTCTTCCACCGTGGCTTCGCCGGCGAGTTCCTCCTCCTTGAGTTCCCCGAGTTTCACCCGGAAGGTCTTGCGCTCACCCTTCCGGAGCACCACCACGTCCACCTCGCTGCCCGGGGCGTGCTCGGCCACGATGCGCGGCAACTTGTGCATCTTGTCGATCGACACCCCGTCGAACTCCACGATGATGTCCCCACGCTTGATGCCGGCCTTGTCCGCCGGCCCGTCGGGGACCACGTCCGACACCAACGCCCCCTTGGGCTCGTCGAGGCCGAACTGGTCCGCGAGTTCTTTCGTGACCTCCTGGATCATCACCCCGAGCCAGCCCCGGGTCACCCGGCCCCGCTCCTTGAGTTGCGGCACGATCTCCTTGGCCATGTTCACCGGGATCGCGAACCCGATCCCGGTGCCGCCGGCGACGATGGCGGTGTTGATCCCGACCACACGGCCCTCCATGTCGAACAGGGGGCCCCCGGAGTTGCCCGGGTTGATCGCCGCGTCGGTCTGGAGGAAGTTGTCGTAGGGCCCGGCCCCGATCACCCTCTCCTTGGCGCTGATGATCCCCGCGGTCACGGTGTGGCCGTACCCGAAGGGGTTCCCGATGGCCACGACCCAGTCGCCGACCCGGATCTTATCGCTGTCGCCCACCTTCACGGGCTGGAGCCGAACATCCTTCGGGTCGATCTTGATCACGGCGAGGTCGGTCTTGGGGTCGGTTCCCACGATCTCGGCTTCGAACTCGTGCTCGTCCGACAACCGCACGACGATCTCGTCGGCGCTCTCGACCACGTGGTTGTTGGTCAGGATGTAGCCCTCCTCGTCCCAGATGAATCCGGACCCGAGGCTTTGGGTCTTGAACTCCCTGGGCTGGTCCCCGAAAAACCGGTCAAAGAAGTCGTCGCCGAAGAACCGGCGGAACGGGTCGTTGGGTCCGAACCGGGGAAAGTCCCGGAACAGCCGGCGGGTCTTCACGACCTTGGTCGTCGAGATGTTCACGACCGATGGTTTGAGCTTCTCCACGAGGGGGGCGAAGCTCTCGGGCGCCCCGCGGGCCCAGGCCGTGTGCCCGGCGAGGAGCGCAAACCCCAGAAACAGTGCGAGCCATCCCCGTGCCGAGATCCGCGTCGTGTGCATGGTGTCCGACCTCCTTTCGACGATTGGAAAAACGGGAGAGGGCCGCCGAAGCGGCGGCCCCAATATAAGCCCCAAGGATGAGGAGGCAATGAAACGGATCTTAAAATCCAATGAAACGGGTGCGGGCGATCAGGGACCTTCGAGCCCCAGGTGGGTGACGAGTCGCTTAGCCACCACGGGAAGGTCGGACTCCACCCTCGGATCCCGTTCCGCCGACCCCGCCTCGTCGGCGCCTTCGAGGAACAGGTTCGCCACGGCCCGGGCCCCGAGGACCTCGAACCATGCGTCGAGGATCCGATGGAGGCAAGCGAACACGGAGTGGGACGGGGCCCCGGCGGTCGAGAGCACGGCGGCTACCCGCTCCCGGGGCGGAGACCGGCCGAGGAGGTGGATCCGGGACCAATAGGGCTGGAACCGGTCGATCACCGCCTTGAGGGGCGCGGGGGGCCCGAGGAAGTAAACGGGGCTCGCCACCACGAGGGCGTCGGCGCGGTCTGCGGCCTCGTACACCCGGGGCATGTCGTCGCCTTTGAGCACGCACTCCCCGGTGCGGCCGCAAGCGCCGCACCCCGTGCAGGGTCTCACCGAAATCTCCGAGCACCGGAGGTGTTCGGCCCGGAGCGGGTGACCGGCCAGCAGGGCCTCCAACCTCCCGACCAGGGCGTCGGTGTTTCCTCCTTTCCGGGGGCTCCCGTGGACAAAGAGGACCCGCTTCTCCATCAGTCCCCCCACAGCCAGACGCCGCGGTTGGAGAGCGCGTAGTACTGGTCTTCCAACACCTTGCGGTGCATCGCCTCCTCCTCGGCCAGTCGCAGGAACAGCTCGCGTCCCTGGCGGTCCGGTGCCTGGTGGGCGAGTCGGCGGTACCGCTCCTCGGCTTCGGCCTCGGTTTCCGCCGCGATCCGCAGGGCTTCTAGGGCGTCTGCGTGCGGCGACGGGGTGGACGCGGGCGTGTCGCCCTCGGTCCGCCGAGGGGGGAGGTCGCGGGGTTGATACTCCGGCCACGGCTTTTCGTGGAGGAGCGCCTCGCGCAGTTCCTCGAGATGCCGGCGGTGATGGCGCTCGAACGCCGCGAGTTCCCTGAACATGGCCTGGCCGCCGGGGTGGTCGGTCGTCTGGGCCGCCCCTTCGTAGAAGTTGCAGGCTTCCTCCTCGGCGCGGATGGCTTGGTCGAGTGCCTCGCGAAGGTCGGTGGGATGCATTGGGCCTCCTCGTGGGTAAGGGGAAGAAGAATTCGTTGCCGGTACGATGGTACCACCCCCGGCGGCCCCTGCAAGCGAGCCGGCGGGCCCTTGTCCGACTCCGAAAAAACGGGGGTGAGTGTAGGCCGGCCCTCGATCAGTTGCGGAGAGATTCCTTGTCACCGAGCAAGTCTGAACCGAGGCGTTACGATCTTGTTGGGAGGATCAAGGAAAAGTGCGTGGCAGAGACTTGCACAATGTATGAGCCTGAGCTATATAAGCGAGACCTACCGGACCGATTCCAAAGGAGGACGAAATGGACAAGCGACTGCTGCTGCAACTCACGGCCGACATCGTGGCCTCCCACGCCTCGATGAACGAGATGGGGCAGGAAGACCTGTTGGCGGAGATCGACAAGGTATACAAGAAACTCGCCTCGCTGGCGGGGGAGGAGGTGGAGGAGGAGTCGGTGGAAGCCCAAGCCGAACCCGAGGGCGCCCCGATTCCGGCCACTCCCGTGGTGCCCCCCGAGGTGGCGTTCGGCAAGGACAAGATCTACTGCATGATCTGCGGCAAGGGCATGAAGACCCTGAAGCGCCACCTCTCCACGGCCCACGGGCTCACGCCCAAGGAGTACCTGGAGATGTTCGGCCTGCCCAAGAACACCCCACTCGTGTCCGAGGAGTACTCGGAGCAGCGCAAGCGGATGGCCGCGGAGCTCGGTCTGGCCGACAAGTTGGTGCAGGCCCGGGCAGCCCGGGCGGCGAAGCGCAAGGCCAAGGAGGGCTAAGCCCGGACTCTGCTGGCATCGGAACCGGCCCGGTTCGCCTCGGCGATCCGGGCCGGTTCGCGTTTGGCGAGGTGGCCCATGGGAACGGACAACGTCGTCTTCTTGGAAGTGATCGAATGGTTCGACCCCTCCGGCCGGGAGGTGGCCCACCGGATTCCCGAACGTGGGTCGGGGGAATTCAAGATCGGGGCCCAGGTGATCGTGCGCGACAGCCAGGCGGCGGTGTTTTACTCGGGCGGGGTGGCCTGCGACGCCCTGGGGCCGGGCCGGCACACCCTGGTCACCAAGAACGTGCCGCTTCTCACGAAGGCCCTGGCCCTGCCCTGGGGGTTCACGAGCCCGTTCCGGGCCGAGGTGTACTTCGTGAACCTCAAGGTGTTCCCGAACCTCCGGTGGGGCACCCGGGACCCGGTGGCGTTCCGGGACCGGGAGTTCGGGCTCATCCGGCTCCGCGCCCACGGGATCTGTGACGTCCGGGTGACCCAGCCCGTGCTATTCGTGAACACCCTCGTGGGCACCGAGGCGTCGTACACGGTGGACGCCCTGGAGGCGTACCTGGGCGAGGTCATCGTGTCGCGGCTCAACGACCACCTGGGGGAGCACCTCGATTCGGTCCTCGACCTGCCCACCCGGTACGAGGAACTGGCCGACGGCCTCCGGGAGCGGTTGGCCCGGGATCTCGCCGGCTACGGCCTGGAGCTCGGCCGGCTCTACATCAACGCCGTCACCCCCCCGGACGACGTGCAGCAGGCCATCGACGACCGAAGCCGCCTCGGGGCCGTGGGGGATCGGCTGGACGATCTGGTGAAGCTCAAGGCCGCCGAGGCGCTGGAGCGGGCGGCCGACGGGGGAAGCGGGGCCGCCGAGGGGGCGATCGGACTCGGGCTCGGGATGCTCCTGCCGGGCTTCCTGGGGGGCGTGGCCGGGGGAGCGGCGCGCGCCGAGGGGGCTTCGTGCCCGGAGTGCGGACTGCCGGTGGGCCCCGAGGCCCGGTTCTGCCCCCACTGCGGGCATCAGATCCTCGTCACCCGCCGCTGCGGCCGGTGCGGGAAAAACCTCACGCCCAAGGCCCGGTTCTGCCCGGCCTGCGGTGCGCCGGCGGGCGAGAGGCCCGCGCCCCGGGTCTGCGGAGAGTGCGGCGCCGAGAACCGGCCGGAGGCCGTCTACTGTAACGCATGCGGCCGGAAGCTGAAGATCTGAGGGGGCTTCCCGAGGCGTCGGCCGGCTGCCCCCAATGCGGGGCCCCGGTGGAGTTGGGGGTGGGCGATCCGGTGCTCCGGTGCGGGTTCTGCCGCACCGGGCTGTACGTGCGGCCCCGGGACTTCCTGGGGTACCATTGGCCTTGGGAGGGGGCG
>NZ_BAAHXI010000108.1:0-6473 GCF_054656955.1 Deferrisoma palaeochoriense | reverse complement strand
CATGTGATCACTCAACAAAAAATGCTGTTAATATTTTTAGTTTGTGAGGTTTGTTTTTGTGGTGTTTTTTTTTGAGAAAAAAAGCCGCGGGGCGGGCCCCCCACTTGGCACCCGGGCGTTCTGCGAAGCCATAACCCTGGGGGGGGGGCCCCGCCGCGCCCCCGGGGAGGTGAGGCATGATCCCGGTCTACAAGACCATCCTCTACGCCACCGATCTCTCGCCCAACGCGGCCCAGGCGTTTCGCCACGCCGTGAGCCTGGCCCGCCACTACGACGGCAAGATCCACATCCTCCACGTGCTGCCCGACGTGGACTCCTCGGTGGTGAACTACGTCTCGACCATCATGGGGGAGGGCCGGCTCGGGGAGCTCGAGCTGGAGCACAAGCGCGAGGTGGTCGAGGAGATCGAGCGGCGGCTCGCCCGGTTCGCGGAGGAGGAACTGCCCGACCACCCCGAGGACCGGGGCCGGGTGGCCGAGATCCGGGTGGTCCACGGCGACCCGGCGGCCCAGATCCTGGAAACGGCGGAGGACCTGGACGCCGACCTCATCGTCATGGGGAGCCACGGCAAGGGCCGGCTCCGCCACGTGTTCCTGGGCACCGTGGCCGAGCGGGTCCTGCGGAAGTCCCGCCGGCCGGTGTTCGTGTCACGGCTGGTCGGCTGACACGCGCGGACGTGCGGACGCGTGGACGTCCTGCCGTCCCAACGTCCTAACGTCCCAACGTCCAAATCTCCACCGGCGCGAACCGCGCGAAGTCGGCGCTCACCAGGTAGTAGCGCACGCCGTTCTTCTCGCCGTAGGGGTTTTCGTACCGCTCCCAGCCCGGGCCGTGGAGGTGGCCGAAGGCGCACACCTCCACGCCGTGGCGCTCCAGGAGCCGGGTGACCGGGGTGTCCTCGAGCCGGGGCGAGGTGGGCGGGAAGTGGAGGAGCGCCACCCGAAGGGCCGTGCCGGGCCCCAGCGCCCGGAGGCTCCGCTCGAGCCGGCCGAGCTCGCGCTCGTAGATCCGGCGGTCCTCGGCCTCGCCCCGGATGCCGTGCATGGCCGCGGGCTCCCCGGGCAGGTGGTCGAAGAGCGGCGCGAAGTCGAGCGTCGGGTCCACCCACCCCCGGGCCCCGGCGAACCCCACCCCGTCAATCTCCACCGCGTCCCCCTGGATCGCAACCGCCCCCTCGGGTAGCATCCGCCGCACCCGGGAGGTGGAGGTCCACCAGTAGTCGTGGTTCCCCTTCACCAGCACCTTGCGGCCCGGGAGCCCGGCGAGCCAGGCGAGGTCGGGCTCGGCCTCGGCGGGCTTCAGGGCCCACGAGAGGTCCCCGGGCAGGCACACCACGTCCTCCGGGGCCACCCGCTCCCGCCAGGCCCGGGCGATCCGCGCCGCGTGGTCGCGCCAGTGGTCGCCAAAGAGGTCCATGGGCTTGGGTTTGCCGAACGAAAGGTGTAGGTCCGAGATGGCCCAGATCCGCATGCCGCCTCCTCCCCGAGATGCCGAGGGGCCCCTTTATACGCAATTCGGCCCGGCGGCGCGACTCCTGCCCGCGGGGTACGACGTGGCCCTTCGCACGGTGCCGGCGGGGGGCCGGGCCGTGCGGCTCTTCCAGCCGGCCGACCCCAACGCGCTGGCCGACCGGGTGGACCCGAAGGCGTTCGAGGAGGACGAGCGGTTCCCCTACTGGGCGGAACTCTGGGCCTCGGGGGTGGCCCTGGCGGGGTTCCTGCTCCGGGAGGGCGCCGTGCGGCCCGGGGAGGAGGCGGTGGAGCTGGGCTGCGGTCTGGGGCTCGTGGGCGTTGCGGCGGCGCTGGCCGGGGCCCGGGTCACCTTCACCGACTACGAGCCCGACGCCCTCGGGTTCGCCCGGGCGAACCACGCCCTGAACCTGGGGGCCCCCGGCCGCACCCGGCTCCTGGACTGGCGCGCCCCCCCGGCCGACCTGCGGGCGCCCCTGGTGCTCGCGGCCGACGTCCTGTACGAGCGGCGGTTCCTGGAGCCCTTCCTCGCCACGCTGAAGAGCGTGCTCGCCCCGGGGGGCCGGGCCTACGTGGCGGAGCCGGGCCGCCGGATCGCCGAGGGCACGGTGGAGCGGCTCGAGGCCGAGGGATTCCGGCGGGATCTGTACCTGGAGGAGGTGGACTGGCGGGGCGCCACCCACGGGGTGTGGGTGCATGAGATCGGCTGGGCGGCTGGGCGGCTAGGAGGCTAGGAGGCTGGGAGGCTGGTCGGCCCGTCCCTTCCGTCCCTTTCGTCCCCTCACCCCTTCCCCCCGCCGCTCAGGCTGGCCAGCATGCGGTCGTGGGTGCCCACGGGGGGGATGTGGTCGGCGACCCGGGTGCCCGCCACGGGGAGCCGCAGGGTGACCCGGGCCCCGCCCTCGGGCCGGTTGCCGGCCTCGATGGTGCCGCCGTGGTCGGCCGCGATGCCCTGGCACTCCGAGAGCCCCAGGCCGGCGCCCTGGCCCACCTCGCGGGTGGTGAAAAACGGGTCGAACACGTGGGGCAGGGCCTCCTCGGCGAACCCGGGGCCCGTGTCCTCCACCGTGACCACCACCTCCCCGGCCTCCGGGTCGTGGCGGGCCGCGATCTGAACCTCCCCGGCCCCGTCCACGGCCTTGAGGGCGTTGTCCAGGAGAGCGGCGAAAAGGGTTTCCAGCCGGGCGGGCTGGCCCATGACCTCCGGCAGGTCGTCGGGCGCGTCCTCCCGGAACCGCACCCCCGCGGGAAACGCGAGCCCCCCCTTCGCCCGGCGCCAGACCTCGGCCAGGCGCACCGGCTCCCGGGGGCCGGTGCGGATCCGGGCGAACTCCTGGAGGCGGTGGAGGATGTTCGCGGCCCGGTGGGCCTGGGCCTCGATGAGGTCGAGTTTGCGGCGGAGCCCGGGGTCGTCGCAGGCCAAAAGCGCCACCTCGGCCGCCCCGGCGATGGCGGCCAGGGGGTTATTGAGCTCGTGGGCCGCGCCGGCCACGAGCCGCACGAGCGAGAAGGTCTTCTCGGCCCGGGCCGCCTGCTCCCAGGCCCGGCGCACGGGGGCCAGGTTCACGGCCGTGCACACCAGGTTCCCGTCGCCCACGGAATGGGCCGAGAACCGGTAGGCCGGCCCCAGGCACGGGGCCATGCCGTCGCCGCCCTCGGGGGTCGCCGCCAGGCAGTGGCCGCAGTCGTCGCCCCCGCCCAACACCTCGGGGCAGGGTCGGCCGATGATCTCGGGGAACGTCTTTCCGGCCCGCCGGGCCACGGCCCGGTTGGCCCGGAGCACGGTGCCGGCCCGGTCCACCACCCACACGAGCTCGTCCAGGGCGTCGAAGGCGGCCTCCCACAGCCGTTTGCCCTCGGCCACCTGGTGGAACAGCCGCTCCAGGTCCCGGTAGGCCCGCACGTGCTCGGCCACCGACCGCACGGTGAGCAGGAGCCGCCGGCGCTCCCCCTCCACGTCCAGGGGCCCCACCAGGATGTCGTGGACGAGGTAGGCCCCGTCGGGCTCCCGGAGCGGCAGGAGCTTCGGGTGCAGGAGGGCCGAGAGGAACCGGTACCCGCCGTTTTCGGCCACCTCCTCGAGGTCGGGCTCGTGACGCTCCGCGAACTCCCGCGCCACGTCGGCCAGGGGCCGGCCCAGGAGCTCGGCCGCCCGCAGGCCCGAGGCCTTCTCCATCCAGGCGTTCCAGGCCTCCACGCAAAACCCTTCCCCCAGGAGCACCAGGCCCACCCCGGCCCCGTCCACGATGCGGCGGGCGAGGTCGATCGAAGGGCTCACCGGCGGGCCTCCAGGAGCTCGAGGATCTTGTCCAGCGAAGGGGCCTTGAGCGACATCTCCTCGCGCACCGCGGCCATCTCGTCCCGCAGGGCCCGCAGTTGCCGGGCGGCCTCGGTGAGGGCGAACTCCCGCACCACCAGGGCGGTCACGTCGTACACCAGGAGCGCCGCGCCCTCCACCCGGCCCTCCGCCATCAGGGGCACACAGGTGACCTCCTGGTATTTGGGAACCCGGGACTCGGGCTCGGCGCACCCGGTCGGAAACAGGGCACTGTGGAAGGCATGGCTGAACACGGCCCGCACCCCCAGAGCCACCACGTCCCGGAGTCGGTCCAGGACGCCCGTCTCGGCCAGGCGGGGAAACGCCTCTCCCAACGGCCGGCCCACCACATCCCGGCCTGCCACCCCGCTGGATTGGACCATCCACGGATTCCAGTAGATCACGGTGAGGTCTGCGTCCAAAACCACAATTCCGGCGTCTAGGTTCTCCACGATCTGGTGCCAGAGTTCGGCCCGGTTGATCATGGACCCAATCCTTTCCCCAGCCCGCCGGCCAGGAGCCTGTCGGCCGCCTCGGCCAGGGCCTGGGCCGAGGCCACGCCCATCACGATCGCCAAGTACCCCTCCACCTCCCGGCTTTTCACCCGGAACCGGCTCTCCACGAGCACGCAGACCTTGTCGTCGGCCCCGGCGCCCCGGAGCATGGGCCGCAGGCTCTGGACCGCCACGTGGGGCACCAGGAAGACAAATCGGGTCTCCAGCACGTTCGAGAGGGTCCCAAGGCAGGCGTTGATCACGATGTTGCCCACCTCCATCATGGCGGCCTGCTCGAGCTCGGTGAACCGCTCGGCCACGAGCGGCCGGCCCAGGAGGAGCCCCAGGAGGTTCCGGGCGCTCGGAAGCGGCAGGAAGAGCACGGCGTCGCCGGCCACCTCGCCCTCGAAGGCCTGAAACACGCTGCACACCTCCTGGTCGGTCACCCCGGCCAGGTGCCGGTCGAGCTCGGCGAGGGCCAGCACCCGCACCCGGGGGGCCTCGAGGAGCACCCGGTCGCCGGTGAGCCGGGAGAGGCTCGCCGCGGCCCGCCCCATGCCCAGGTTCACCACCTCGGTGAGGACGTCGAGCTGTCGGGCGCCGAACTCAACCACGGGTCTCCCCTTTCCCCGCCCCCTGGGCGAACCGCTTCAGGAGATCGGCCAGTTCCTGGGCCGCGGCCCCTGCCAAGGGCTTCGTGACGAACCCCTCCGCCCCGGCCGCCATCAGGGCCTCCCGGGTGGCCTCCTGCACGTCGGCCGTGAGCACCACCACCGTGCCGTCGAACCCGGCGGCCCGGGCCTTGGCGAGCACCTCCTCGCCCCGCATGCCCGGGAGCACCAGATCGAGCACCACGAACCCCGGCCGCTCGGTCACCATGACCTCCAGGGCGTCCTCGCCGTCGCCCGCCTCAAGAATCTCGAGCCCCTCCACCCCCGTGCCCTCGAGCACCTGGCGCACCAGGGCCCGGGCCCAGGCCGAGTCGTCCACGATAAGCACTTTGGGCATCGGCGTTCTCCTTTCGTTGAAAAGCTGGAAGGCTGGGAGGCTGGAAAGCCGGGAGGCCCCTCCAACGCCACCCCCCACGCCCGCGCCATGGATCCCGCTGCCGCTCCGTTCCCCCTCCCCCCTACCCCCCTCCCGCCAGGGGAGGGGGAAACCTGCAACGCCGACCGGGCCGCCTTCTGTCTCCCTCTCCCCCCACCGGGGGGAGAGGGCCGGGGTGAGCAAGGGGGGCCCATCCGCCCCGCCCTTTCCTTCCCCCTCCCCCCTGCCCCCTCCCGCCAGGGGAGGGGGGGGTACCTGCAACACCGTCCCGGGCCGCCCTCTGTCTCCCTCTCCCCCCACCGGGGGGAGAGGGCCGGGGTGAGCAAGGGGGGCCCCTACGACGACGAACCCACCTCCTCCAACACCGTCCGGATCTTCTCCAGCACGGCCTCGGTGTTCTGGAGGACGTCGTGGTTCCAGAACCGGAGAACCCGGTAGCCGTTGTGTTCCAACCACTCGGCCCGTCGCCGGTCCTGTTCGACCTGGACCGCGTGCTGCCCGCCGTCGACCTCTATGATCAACCGCGCTTCGTGGCAGACGAAATCGACCACAAACGGCCCCATCGGCGCCTGCCGGCGGAACTTCTTGCCCAGCATCTGCCGGTTGCGCAGGAACCGCCACAGCCGATGCTCAGCATCCGTCTGGTTCTGGCGCAAGCGCCTAGCCACGCCCGTCAACCGTGAACGCCCCATGCGCCCACCCCCACCCCCACCCTCCCCCTCCCCCCTGCCCCCCTCCCGCCAGGGGAGGGGGGCCTGCGGCGCCGACCCGGGTCGCCCCCTGTCTCCCTCTCCCCCCCGGGGCGAGAGGGCCGGGGTGAGGGGGGCCCATCCGCCCCGCCCTTTCCTTCCCCCTCCCCCCTGCCCCCCTCCCGCCAGGGGAGGGGGGGGCCCGCAACGCCGTCCCGGGCTGCCCTCTGTCTCCCTCTCCCCCCCACCGGGGGGAGAGGGCCGGGGTGAGGGGGCCCATCCGTCCCGCCCTTTCCCTCCCCCCTCCCCCCTACCCCCCTCCCACCAGGGGAGGGGGGCCTGCTGCGCCGTCCTGGGCCGCGTTCTGGCGCCCTGGAGGGGGGCCTGCAACGCCGTACCGGGCCGCCTTCTGTCCCCCTCTCCCCCCACCGGGGGGAGAGGGCCGGGGTGAGGGGGG
>NZ_BAAHXI010000107.1:0-6620 GCF_054656955.1 Deferrisoma palaeochoriense | reverse complement strand
CAACTAGCTTTAGAATACATAACCGTCACGTGCTTAATTTTCCATTTCTTGATATTGTTATCCTTGCGGGCGACGCGTTCCAACGTTTCCCAGACGTCCCACGCAACCCGCCATTCGGCGAAAGACGCCGCCGTTGGACAACTGTCAGCGCCTCCTCGGTCGCGGTACCGGTCTGCACTCCCATCCCAGCCCCGGCCAAGAGCATTTCCCCTCAAACAATGCTCTGGCCAACGACATCCGCCCATCTTGCCTATGTGCTTCCCGAACCCTGACGCTTGACGAAACAGGGTGGTCGCCACCACCGGAAGCGAGCATGCGCCCCGGACGCAGATTGGAACAACCACAAAACCTCACCGGCGGCGCACCCGCACCATGGCATCTGAGCCTGCAAGACTCGGGTGCCCGGCCACTCTAGGAGAATCCTCCTAAGCAAGGCTACGCTGCCTCTCGAATTCTCGAATTGCAACCACATGCACACAATACATACACACATATACGAATGTCGTCACCGCAGAAAACGCAACAACACAATTTTTCGCGTTCCCGCTTCTAGAAAACGAGACTAGCACGACAACCATCACGAGGAATCTCATTACTTCGAGCACGACATATAAGCCATTTCTCCCAATAAGATTTAAAACCTGTGCGACGGGAACCAAAACCAACTGTCCCATCACCACAGGTGTCAAAATCCTAGCATACACACCGGCCTCGTACCAACTCTCCCCGAAAACCGTTCTGAATAGAACTGGGCATCCAAGAAAAAAAAGCACACCTGGAAGAATACAATGAATCAGCACATTCCGCGTAAGTTTATTATAGAGTCGAAGAAGTCCGCCCGGCGCACCTTTTAAGCGAGCACTCGCCTCTCCCACAAAAACTTGCCCGATGGCTTGACCTAACAAGGAAACTGGCAACGACAGTACTCGCGACGCCAAACCAAGCTGCCCTACCATCCCCGAACCGTACGCGCCCGCCATGATCATGACGGGCAACTGAAGGCTTGCGGCATTTAATAATGCACCCCACGTGGAAACCAAGGGAAATCGAGCATAATCTCTCGCTGCTTGCTTGACATCGTTCATAGACACGAAACGAAGAGCCAGGCGGAGTTTCCGTACCTGCCCTTTCACAAGCACCGTGCATCCAACATAACGGCCAATTATGTCGCCTATGATCAGTCCCCCTGGAGCACTCCCCCCCACCACTTGCCCAACCAACTGCGCTCCCGCCTGAGCTATTTTTCCCCCGGATATCCGCTCATAAGCTTTCCCCCGAACGCTCCAGTGGATCAGTACCTGCGCACACCCTACCCCTGCTACACCGAGCGGGACCCAGATAGCGAGACTGGACGGCCAACCGTCTGGCCACCACCCAGCCTTTAGTGCCACCGTCGCCCCCACTAGCATCCCTCCTGAATTCAGGCCGACGCATGCAAGGGCAATCACAAACAGCGCCGCCGCTCCTCCCTCCTCCTCTGGAATAAGCAGGGCGAGATCATAGCGAAAAGACGCCACAACCATCATCACTGAAATTACTGCTAGATAGACAGAGTAGACACCGAACTCCGCGGGCGTGTATAACCGCGCAAGCAAGGGTGCCGCCAGGACCCCCAACGCCTGAGCAAGCCCCGTACCTCCCCCCAACACCAAAATTCCTCTCTTAGCGGATCCACGAGGTCCGCGAAAGTAGTACAAAGAGCGCACCTCATCATCCTCGGTCGGTGGATCAGGGTGCCAGGCCCCAAACGCCTTCACAATCGACTCGTCCGGTTCATTAGAACCCCTGCCCCCGCCGACTCGTGTCCAAGGACGTTCCCGTCGGAATGACTGAGGGCCTCTAACCCGGGATTATTCACGAGAAGGTATAGACAAGAGAACGGGCACCCTCTAACATGTTGTTCCGCCTTAGGAAAACATGCCAACAGAGGAGTGCCCGTTGCGTACAGACTGTCACACCCAGCTCCCCTTTGCAAACCTCGGCCGCAAACCCGTCATCGCCACCTTCGATGGCGGCAAGATTACCTCCGATGCCGGTGTCCTCCTCCTGCAGGAGATCGAACGCCGCGTCGGCCTCGTTCGCGACGTCTCGGCCCGCCTCCATGACCCCCGCGATCCCCGCAAGGTCCGACACGACCAATACACCCTCCTCCTGCATCGAACCTTCGCCATCGCCCTCGGCTACGAGGACGCCAACGACCACAACACCCTGCGCGCCGACCCCGCCCTCAAAATCGCCACCGGGCGCACCCCCGATTCTGCCCCCGATCTCGCCTCCCAGCCCACCCTGTGCCGGCTCGAAAACCGCATCACCCGAAAAGAGCTGGTCCGTGTTGCCGAACTCCTCGTCGAATCCTACATCGCCGCCCACCCCGGCCCCCGGCGCCTGATCGTCATCGACATCGATTCCACCGACGATCCCGCCCACGGCCGCCAGCAACTCGCCCTCTTCCACGGCTTCTACGGCCAGTACATGTTCCATCCGCTTCTCGTCTTCGACGGCCTCACCGGCTACCCCCTGGCCGCCGTGCTGCGCTCCGGCCGGTCCCATGCCTCCAAAGGCGCCGCCCACATCCTCCGAAGGATTCTCCCCCGGCTGAAGGAGGGCTACCCCGAAGCCCACATCCTCGTGCGGGCCGACAGCGGCTTTGCCATCCCCGACTTCTACCGCACCCTGGAGCGTCTGGACGTCTCCTACACGATCGGCCTCATTCCCAACCCCCGCCTTCGCGACCGCGTCACCTCTCTGGTCGAACAGGCCCGCCAGGCCTACGAGGCCACCGGGGAAAAGCAGCGCACCTTCACGGCCTTCTCCTACCAGGCCGACTCCTGGGAGCATCCCCGCCGCGTCGTGGCCAAGGTGGAATACCTCCCCCAGGGCCCCAACACCCGATTTGTCGTGACCAACGTGCACTATCTGGCTCCCCAACGGGTCTACGACGAGCTCTACATCGGCCGCGGCGAAACCGAAAACCGGATCAAGGAACTCAAGCTCCACCTCAAGGCCGGCCGCACGAGTTGCCACCGGTTCGAGGCCAACCAGTTCCGGCTCCTTTTGCACACCGTGGCCTACGTTCTCCTGTGGCACGTGCGCCAGGCGGCCGCCGGAACCCAACTCGCCACCGCCTCGATGGACACCCTTCGCCTGCGGTTGCTGAAGGTCGGAGCCCGGGTGAAGGAGTCGGTGCGCCGCGTGGTCGTCCAGTGCGCCTCGTCCTACCCCTACAAGGCCCTCCTTCGCACCATCCTGGCCAACCTCGCCCGTCTGGAGCAGCAACCGCTTCCGATACGAGTCTGACGGCGGCAGTCCCCGATTCCTGTTTTTCTTTTCGGATTTCGGCTGACGGGAGAGGTCTGCCCAAAATCCAGGGTGATGCCCCTATTTCTGCACCTTTACGCAATATTCATGTGCGGCATTGCCGCTTTTGTTTCACTTGCGAACCGGTAAACCTCACATCGGCAACAGAGTATGTACCCGATTCCGCTCAGCAAAGCCTCGATCAGCACCGTTCATGAATAATCCGGGCTAACAATGGTGGAACTCGACGGGTGGGAAACCCGAGGAACCGGAGTTGTTCAAACAAAATGGTCTCGTCTCCCGTCGGGTGGTAGTGTCGTCAACGCCAACCAGCCAAAAGAAGCATACCAAGCCGCGGTCACCCCTACCAAGAGGGTTTCTATGGCGATTACTTTGCTACACAGCCTTTTTTCAATAGGCCTTCGGGCCTGGGCACAGAAACTACAAAATCTCGCACATTGGTGCTGTGACAATCATAATGTCTTGTCGCATCATGCCACGCGTTCTGCGAGACTGGCAGACCGGTTGCCAGTCCCTTGCATTCTACTCCACCAGAGTATACCTACGGCAAGCCAAAACCCTAAATTTATTGGAAATGTATTATAGCAGTCTGCCCAAATACAGATAAGCAAAACACCCATAACAACCATTGCGCAACTATCCAACAGCACGTCCTTTCTACAGTCACCAAAACCAGGCCTCCTAAATCGCACCGCATCCCATAAGATTAAGCCGTTCATCGCAGTCCACAAACCCAAACCTACAACGCCCTGTTCAACAAGAACGTACACATAATGATTATCAACATATGTTAATTCCCCGCCCATTGGCGCAACCGCGCCCATCCCCAACGAGGCCTGTAACTCCCCAAACGTGCCTATTGTCCCAACGCCCAAACCAAAAAGCACTCCCCCGCGAAACGCAGCATGCTCAAGAACTGTATCCCACATTTCGAGACGTTCGTCCCCTGTTGTAATTGCTTCAAGCAGACGGGTAGATACCGTGTGGCCAATAAACAGGAAAGCTACACCTGCACACACAAGGGCTACAGTCAACGCTCTCCATCTACGCCTAACCACACAATACCCGGTAAAAACAAGCCCCAAAACGAGCACGGCGGAACGCGTGCCTGTAGCCAGAACGCCACAAAACAACAGCGCCAGTACCCCGAACCGCAACCAACGGCGCTGAACCACGGCAAGAGCCCAAAACATACCCAACACCATCGTGTAAGCCGCGAGGTTAGGGTTCCCCGTGACCGAAGCCATTCTCGTCTTCAGCATCCGATCACCGAGTGCCCCAAACATAAGTAGTTGGTCCGCGAAATAAAACTGCACCAAACCAAGACTAGCTATCCCACAACTTGCTACTACATACGCTGCAGCCAGTTTCCTTACATCTTCCCAATTCCTGGTTACTAACACGACGGTTACAGTAACTGCAACCGGGTACAGCAGGTAACTCCTGAGAGCCGCAAAACTAGCAACCCCGGCGACAGAAGTTAGAAAAATTATCACCGTATATACATAATATATTCCAGCCCATAGAAACCAAACTGAAAGTCTTGGCAGAGATTTCTTTTTTTTAAGTAGTCGGTGCACGACAGCCAATACAAACAAAACCAACAACACGATATCTTTAATTATCCTGTTCGGGTTGAATCCAAGATTTAGATCGAGCACAGGAGGCAAAAATCCAGCTACAGAAAAGACCGGCACTAGAACAATAAAGCACACAACAATCCGAACCGGGCTTTTCAGAAAAGGGGGCAGAACAAGGAGAAAAAGTCCGAACACCATCGCCAAGACAATTACCTGCGGATGCCTCGTAAAAAACGCAATCGAGGAAGCGCAGCAAAAGAGGCTGAATCCAGCAAACAAAAACAAAAGGCGGCCCTTGCACGGCCCCTGTCTCACCGGAGACTCTCCTTCAACAATTTCACCACCACCCGACGCGCACGATCGGACTCCACCCTCACACGCGCCGCTAACTCGGGCCGTGCACCGGGACCATAGTCCAAGAGCCGACATACTGTCTGGCGCAAACGCTCTGGTGAGAGTTCCCCGATATCCAGAACAAATTCCTCCAACCCAAACCGGCGCATGATTCCAGGCGCCTTGGTTCCGTGATACGAAATCGCAAGGCACGGCACCGCGCTCAATAGAGCAAAAATGACGGAATGCATTCGGGTCCCTATCATGGCATCCATGCGTGAATAAAGACCCGCTAATACGGCCGGGTGCAGGTCCTTCTCAACTACGGTGACGCCATCACCATCCAAAAATCTGGTTAAATCTTGAACCGCAACAAGATCATTCTCTCGAGGGTCTGGACCTATTACCTGTGGCCAAATAATAACATCTCGGCGGTATTCTTGAACGATGCAACGTACAGCAGACGCAATTGACTTCAGATATCGCTGATAGCGCTGAACTGTATCCGGATATCCAGGAAAATCCCAAGGACGCACTGTCAACCCCACGTATCCGCGCCGATTCGAGCGCAACGGGGGAATTAGCGCGAGGTCCTCCGGTTGCGGTTCAGCAGGCTTCATCCCGAAGGCAACATCGGGCACGACCTCCACCCGTGGGCGCACAACCCCGATCCGACGCAACTCCTCCGCGGAGGGTTCTTCCCTGACCATGATCGTAGTAACCCGATTCAGAATGCTGCGAGCGAAGTACTCCGCGACGCGCCCACGAAAAGGACCAATGGAATGGGGTAGAACCACCACTGGCTTACCGAGAGACACCGCTACCCAAATTGGGTACAAGATCCGCGCCATAAAGAACAGATCACGGGGTGTGGACCCTCCGTATAGGAACCCCCCCCCCTTGACCACCACGAGGTTCGCCTCCGCAATCGCGCGGCACCCAGCTTTCACTTGCGTCGGCGCCAAGCGCACCCAAGCATTTGGCCCACAACTCCGAAGAACCGAGGCGCCCCAAGCCGCCCTCGCAAGTGATCCGATTGCCGTACCGAGAACCCTGCCTCCCGTGATCACCTCATCTGGTTGGCGCTTTATACGAGGGGCTGGGAACACGCCCCCCACCACATTAACCCCCTCCTTTCGCGGATACCGATTCTCGCTCCAGAACCTGTAATCAGCAGAAGAAAATATGGACATCAAATCCACATGTGTTTTGGGAAACGCATCGCGAATGCGGCGGACCGCTTCAAGCGTGATCGCTAGGTCGCCTTTGTTCGAATCAGCCCAACCGTGGGTTAGCAAAACCTTCATCGGGCCTTTACCGCCGTTCAACATGCGGCGCATCTCCTATGTCTCGCACAACAAGCCCGGGGAAGGGACGCTGCAAAGTTAT
>NZ_BAAHXI010000106.1:0-6993 GCF_054656955.1 Deferrisoma palaeochoriense | reverse complement strand
GGTATTCCGACGAGGAGATCCGGGGGACCGCGATTCTTCAGGCGTCGCTGCTGGTCATGAAACACATCTTCCACGACGACCTGGGCGAAGCGCTCTCGCGGGCCCTGGGACTCTTGGCGGGTCTCTGCCGGTCCCGGACCGGGCTCGAAGCGGTGGAGGTCATGCTCCGGTACGTGGCCGCGGCCACAGACCGAGTGGGGCCGGAGGAAATCCGAAACGCCCTCACAGCGGCCCTTGGGCCCGAAGGAGTGGAAATCATGCCGACGCTGGCCGAAAAGTGGATCGAAGAAGGGAGAACGAAGGGCCTGCGGGAAGGCCTGCAACAGGGGTTACAGCAGGGGGTAAGCGAAGGCCGGCTGGAAGCCGCCCGAGAAAGCGTGTTGGAAGCCCTGGAAGCCCGGTTTGGCCCCGTGCCGGGGGACATCGTGGACCGGGTGCGCCTGGCCGACGATCCGGCAAAGCTGAAAATCCTGCTCCGCCAGGCGGTCCGGGCCGAGAACCTCGAGGCGTTCCGCGAGGCCCTGCGGATCGTTCTGGGGTGAAAAGGCCCACCGGGGGGACGGGATACCGTGCGGACGTTGGGACGTGCGAACGGGCGGACGGAACGTCCTACCGTCCTAACGTCCTACCGTCCCAACGTCCTCGCGTCCTACCGTCCCAGCCTTCTTTCGCCACAGATCCACACAGATGGACACAGATCCGCGCTTAGGGCCGATCCGAGGCCCACTCGGGTTCGGAGGCGGCCTAACGCCGTAACCGCCGGGCGGGATCTACGGGCGGAACTCCAGCGCGCCGATGTCGGGGGCACCGACCACGACCCGTTCCCCGGCCCGGAGCGGGTGGCGATACTCCAGGAGGGGGCCGACGGCCCGGCTCAATTCCGTGGGGAGCGGCACGGCGGCGTCGATCGCCGGGGAATCGGGTGTCAACCGGTAGTCGAACCCTCTCCTGTCCACAAACCCCACCGCCTTGGCGTAGCGGTTCCTGCCGCTTCCCTCGGCCCCCCCCAACGTTTCGTCGAACCCGCCGAACAGCCCTCGACCATGGTCCACCAGGTTCCCCACGAGCAGAACCGGTCCCTCTGCCGGGGTTCCCTCGCCGGCGAACACATTGTTCACCGCGTACACAGGCGCATCGGAGTGGTTCCGGATGAAGTTTCCCCCCTGGCGGTCGTTCACAAACGTGTTGTGAACAACGAACAAGACGTTCTGTTTCCACCGCAGGCCCTCGGGCGCGTACGTGACGAGCGTATAGTTTTCCGTTGCCGGACCCTGTTGCAGAATGTTGCCGACGACGTAGGCCTCCCCCCCGTTAGACAAATCGACGGTGTAGTTGCTTCGGCCCCGCCCTTCGTCCACGATTCGGTTCCCGGCGATGTATGTTCGCCGGGCACGGCTCTTCACGGCGGATCCAACAAACGTCTCGTGAAAGTAACAGCCGGTGAGAACGAACTCGCCCATGCCCCCCACGTAGATCTGATGGGCCTGCCCCGACGCGTGCCCGTTTCGCGCAAACTCCGAATCCTCGACCCGAAGCCAGCCGTCGGCCACGTTGTTCGTGAGAATTCCCGTTTCGTTGTCGTGGAAAAAACACGAAACCACGTGGAGCCCCCGACCCTCCGCCCGGATGCCGGCTCCGTTCCGGTCCCGGCTCTTGGCGTTGGCGAACTCCACGTTTTCGATCCGTATATTGTCGCCCTGGACGATCCAGATCGCCTTTTGTTGCGGCAGACTCACCCCTTTCGCGTCCAGGCGCACCACCCCCCCCACGCCCCGGATGAGAAGATCGTCGGCACGCCAGATGGCGGTGTCTCCCGGATACTCGCCGCCCAGAATCTCAATTACGTCCCCGTCCCTGGCGGCTTTCGCCGCTTGGCTCGGTCTTTCAAAGGCCTGACCCGGCCCCACCCGCAGGACTCGGCCGTACCCTAGCGAGGATGACCGGGCGTCGGGCAGTTCCCGGTACCGAAACAGGTCCGGGCTCGGCTTCCCAAGCAGTCGCGCCAGGCGCGCCTTCTCGCGCCGCTCCATCTCCTGCTTCACGACCCCCCGCACCCGCCTGGCCACGTCCTCGGCCTTCTGGATCGTACGGCCCGGCCCCAGCACGAACACCGCCACAACCGCCGCCCCCAGGGCGAGATGGAGGAGTAGCGCGAGAATCATGAGGTACCAGTGGAAAACAACGAAGAAGCGCTTTACAAGACGTCCTACCCCCTTCATCCCGTCCTCCGAACGTTCCGGGCGAAACCCGCCACCCGCTTCCAGACGGTTTCGTAGCCCTCGACCATGGCCGCGATGGAGAAGCGCTCCAGGGCCCGGGCGCGGGCGGCGGCGCCTTCGGCGGCGCGGCGTTCCGGGGCGGCCACGTAGGCCTCGAGGGCGCGGGCGAGCGCCGCGGGGTCGCCGGGGGGAACCAGGGTGCCGGTTCGCCCGGGTTCCACGAGTTCGGGGTTTCCGCCCACGGCGGTGGCGAGCACCGGAAGCCCCGTGGCCATGGCCTCGAGGATCGTGTTGGAGATGCCCTCGTTTCGCGAGGGGAGCACGAAAAGGTCCAGGGCCCGGAGGATCTCGGGCACGTCGGCCCGGTCGCCCAGGAACAATACCCCCTCCCCCGCCAGGGCCTCGAGCCGCGCCCGCTCGGGCCCGTCGCCCACCACGAGGAGCCGGGCCTCGGGGGCCGTGTTCCGAAGCTCGGTGAACGCCCGAAAGAGCGTGGGGTGGTCCTTGATCGGGTCGAGCCGGCCCACCACGCCCACCGCGAAAGTCTCGGGCCCCAACCCGAGTTCCGCCCGCACCCCGTCGGCCGGCCCGGGCCGGAAGACCTCGGTGTCCACGCCGTTATAGATCTGGGTCACCGGCTTCGTGATCCCCACGTCGTCCCGGAGCCAGCCCACCATGGCCCGGGACACGCAAGTGTACTCCCGGACCCAGCGCGAAAGCAGGCGGCGGATCCGGAGGCGCTTGGGGTTCTTGCCGTCGGGGTCCTCCATGCCCCAGCCGTGCTCCCCGTGCACCACGGCCCGGATCCCGGCCAGGCGCGCCGCGATCACGCCGTCGAGCCCGGACCAGTTGCGGGTGTGCACGACGTCGGGGGCAAGGTCCTTGAGAACGCGCCGGAGCTTTAGAATGCTACGAAGCGAATTTCCTGGAGGTTTTCGAAGTTCGATGACCGGGGTGCCCTTGGGGAGGAACCGCTCGGACGCCCCGGAGGTCGCAAGGCACACGACCGCGTGCTCCACCCCCGGCGACCCGTGCCGCGCCACGGTGGCAATGCCCTTCTCAAGCCCTCCCGTACCAAAAGAGTAGAGCACATGCGCCACGCGCATGCGCTCGCTGGGACGCGGGGACGCGGGGACGCTAGGAGGCATTTGTCTGCTGGAAAGCTGGGAAGCTGGGAGGCTGGGAAGCCCACTTCGTCTGCGAGGCCCGCCTCGACTGGGAGGCTGGGAAGCCCACTTCGTCTGCGAGGCCCGCCTCGGCTGGGAGGCTGGGAGGCCTGCGCCGGCTGGGGAGCTGGGAAGCTAGGAGGCAATGAGGCCGGGGCGGCTCGTTGCGCTGGAACGCGGCTCTTGTGACCATACCGTATCGCTCTACGTTCATTCCCCTACCCTTTCGCGGTCTCCGGGCCTCCGACGGCGCCGCCGTGCGGACGCTGGGACGCGTGGACGGGCGGACGGACAACCGTGCAGACGCTGGACGTGCGAACGTGCGGACGGACAACCGTGCGGACGCTGGACGTGCGAACGTGCGGACGGAACGTCCTACCGTCCTACCGTCCCAACGTCCCAACGTCCTAACGTCCCATCTTCCTCTCCCACAAATTGAGCATCATGATGATCCACAGCTCCGTGGCGTAGTTTCGCAGACCCCGCTGGTGGTCGGTCCAGAGCTTTTCCAGGCGTTCGGGGCGGAAGTAGCGACGGCTCGCCTCGCCCTCGAGCACCAGGCCCCGGGCGTACTCCCTGAGATCCCCCCGGAGCCACTCCAGGATCGGCACCCCGAACCCCATCTTCTTCCGGTAGAGGATGTCGTCCGGGAGGTAGCGCTTCAGGGCCTTCTTGAAGATGTGCTTTCCGTCGAGCCCCTTGAGCTTCAGGCCCGAGGGGATCCGGGCCACGTACTCCATGAACTTGTGGTCCAGGATCGGGCAGCGCACCTCCAGCGACACGGCCATGCTGGCCCGGTCTACCTTCGTGAGGATGTCCTCGCAGAGGTAGGTGCGGATGTCCAGGTACTGGATCCGGGAGAGGTGGTCCTCGGCCCGGGCCTCGCCGTAGACCCGGTAGAAGAGGTCCCGGGAGTCGTAGCCCCCGAGTTCCCGGAGCACCTCGGGCCGCACCAGGGCCCGCTTGGCGTCCTCGTACAGGGCGCTCACCGAGAAGAAGTACGCGTCCACCGGGTCCCTGGCCACGTTGGAGAGGAACGCCTTGCCCCGGAAGATCTGGGGCAGGTAGTCGGCCTTGGGGTAGAGCTTCCCGATCCCTCCGAACACCGGCCGCCTGAGGGGCGCCGGCACCAGGTTTCGCACCCAGTTCTCCCGGGCGTCCATGTAGTAGCGGCGGTACCCGGCGAAGTTCTCGTCGCCCCCGTCCCCCGAGAGCGACACGGTCACGTTCTCCCGGGCGGTTTTCGACACGTAGTAGGTGGGCACGGCCGACGAGTCGGCAAACGGCTCGTCGTAGTGCCAGGCGAGTTCCTCGATCACCGGGATCGCCTCGGGGGTCACGTGGAACTCGTGGTGGTCGGTGCGGTAGAGTTCGGCCACCCGCCGCGCGTACTCGGCCTCGTTGTAGGCCGCCACGCTAAACGAGATGGAGTTCGTGAGCACGGGCCGGCCGTTGGAGGCCCGGGCCATCAGGGCCACCACGGCCGACGAGTCCACCCCGCCCGACAGAAACGCCCCCAGGGGCACCTCGCTGATCATCCGGAGCCGGGTGGCCTCGTCGAGGATGCCCAGGAACTCCTCGGCCATCCGCTCCTCGGGCAGGTCCCAGGTGGGCGCGAACTCCAGGTCCCAGTACCGGCGCACCTCGAACCCCTCGCGGGTCACGAGGGCGTAGTGGGCGGCCGGCAGCTTCCGGACCGACCGGAAGATCGTCTTGGGCGAGGGCACGTAGAGGAGCGACAGGTAGTCCCACAGGGCCGTGAGATCCACCTCCCGGTCGATGCCGCCGGCCTCGAGCACGGCCTTGATTTCCGAGCCGAACACGAGCCGCTCGTCGTCCAGGGCGTAGTAGAGGGGCTTCTTCCCCACCCGGTCCCGGACGAGCCAGAGCACCTGGCGCCGCTCGTCCCACAGGGCGATGGCGAACATGCCCCGGAACCGCTCCACGGCCCGCTCGCCCCACGCCTCCCAGGCGTGGACGATGGTCTCGGTGTCGGAGTGGGTGCGGAACCGGTGGCCCAGGCCCTCGAGTTCCCGCTGGAGTTCCTGGAAGTTGTAGATCTCGCCGTTGAAGGCCACCCAGACCGTGCCGTCCTCGTTCGACAGGGGCTGCTGGCCGGTGGAGAGGTCGATGATGGAGAGCCGGCGGTGGCCCAGGCCCACGTCGGCCGGTCCGGCGATCTGCCGGACCGCGTGCGGACGGTCGGACGTGCGGACGTGCGGACGGGAAACCGTACGGACGTTAGCCCGTGCGGACGTGCCAACGGGACGTCCCGACGTCCCAACGTCCTCGCGTCCCAACGCGTCAGCGGGCACCTGCCCGTTGACGAAATACCCCTCCTCGTCCGGGCCGCGGTGGACCAGGGTCCGGGTCATGCGCACCAGCACCCCAAGATCGACGGGCGCGCCGTTCCGATGAAAAATTCCGGCTATGCCGCACATGGAAACCCCTATCGGCTAGGAGGCTAGAAAGCTGGGAGGCTGGGAAGCACGCCTCCGCCGGACTTTACCTTCATGCTCTACCCTTTCCCGCTGTCGGGCCTCCGACGGCCTGGCCGACAACCGTGCGGACGGGGTAACGGCCGCTGGTCGTTGGTCGCCGGTCGTCTGTCGTTTGACCGTGTGGACGCTAGGACGTGCGGACGGGACTACTGCGGCGGGTCGTTTCTCGTTTGTCGTTCGTCGAGAGAACTGCCGTCAACTACCGCAAGTCCTTCGTCCCCGGTCGTAAGGGGCGAAGCCCCACGACCAACGACTTACGACCTACGACTTACGACCTCCGGGGGTCCCCGACCTCCGGAAGTCCAACGACCTACGACCGGCGACCCCACGACCTACGACTCACGGCCTTTCCCGTCCCACCGTCCCTCACCCTTCCCGATACACCTCTCGGCGGTGGCCGATCCGCACCACCAACACCACGAGGCGGTCGTCCTCGAGTTTCGCCACGATGCGGTACGGCCCGACCCGGTAACGCCACAGGTCGTGCAACCGGCCTTTCAGCGGTGCGCCGACCGACCGCGGATCGTCCAGGGTCGCCAATCGTTCGAGATACCGCCGGATCCGCCTCCGGGCTTCGGCGTCGAGAGCCCTCACGTCCTTCCGGGCGGACGCCAGATACTCAATCGTCCAGCCCATCCCAGAAGTCCTCGTGCGAGACGATCACGTCCTTTCCCGCCCGCAGGTCTTCCAGGCGCCTCTCCCCCAGGTACACGTCCTCGAGATCGTCGAGATAGCGCTTCAGCGCCTCCCGCACGTAGAACCCCTTGGGCCGAGCCGTGGCCTCAGCCAATCGGTTCAACCGGGCCTGGAGATCGTCGGGGAGCCTCAGCGAGAGCATTCCCATAGCTTTCCTCCCTGTCGTCTTGGGGATATGCAGGGAGAATACATGTATTACAATTATCCGGCAATCGGTCGCGGGCTACCGTGCGGGCGGGCATCCGTACGGACGCTGGGCCGCGCGGACGGACAACCGTGCGGATGTTGGGACGTGCGAACGGGCGGACGGAACGTCCCAACGTCCCAACGTCCCAACGTCCTAGCGTCGTGGCGTCCTAGCGTCCTAGCGTCCCAACGTTCCCCGACCTGCGACCCGCGACCTACGACAAA
>NZ_BAAHXI010000105.1:0-7067 GCF_054656955.1 Deferrisoma palaeochoriense | reverse complement strand
AGCTCCCCAGGGCCCCTTCGGGGCCCCGGTGTGGGAGCGCCTTCCAAGGCGCGACCCGGGCCGCAAGGCCCGGGAGAAAGGGCGTCGCGGCTTGGAGGCCGCTCCCACAGGTTGGGACGGCTGCCGACGCTGGAATCCCGAAGGTTCTTAGCCGCCTAGCTGCCGAGCAGCCCAGCCGCCTAGCCGAAGTCACTTGGAATCCGCGCGCGATCGCCAGCTTCGGGCGTCGCTTGTCCGACGGCCGGGGACCGACCTAGGTCGGGCCGGAACGGTCGATCCGCACCCGGTCGGGTGTGAGCCCCACGCCGTAGCGCACCGGGTTTCGGCCGAACTTCTGCACGGTCAGGTGGGCCGCAACCCCCGGCGGCAACGCCGACTGGAGGACGCGGTTCACCTTGGACACCACGGAGGCGAAGTTCCGGTCGCCCCGGGGCGACTGCGCCAGCGCTTCCACCCGGTCCCCGAGCGCCCGGGCCTCCTCCCCCCGGAGCCCCAGCCTCCGGGCGCGCTCCGGCCAGATCTCCTCCACCAAGTCCTCGCCGATCAGGTCGGCGAAGGGAAGCGCCTCGCCCCGCAGGTCCCCGGCCAGCACCAGGTGCAGGTACACGGCGAGCCCCTGGGGGGCCAGGTGGCACTCCCGGCCGGCCCATCGCACGACGCTTCGCGCGGGGTCCACCTCGAGCGCGGGGCCCCCGCACCGGGCCGCCAGGGCCTCTTCGGCGCCGGCCACCATCTCGGAGAACGATCCCCGAAGCACCTCGCCCGGCACGAACTCCCCCAGCCGCACGAAGGGAATGTCCACGAGGTCGATGCGGGCCTCGTCGGTGCTCACCCGTTTGTCGGCGCGGGTGCGAAGCTCCACGGGCCGGGGCGGCGGGTAGTAAAACTCGGGGTGGGCCTCGAAGTCCTCCGACACGAGCACGTGGGTGAGGCGGTCGCCGGGCCGGCCGAAGAGCGACAGGGCGTAGCCCAGGTAGTAGGTCATGGTCTTTCGTCCGCCGGCCAGGCTCGCGTGGATCCGCACCGACGGGTCCGCGGCCAGATCGCGCACGAACCCGGCCAACTGGTCGGCCACGGCCGCGTTTTCCTCTGCCGTTCGCAGGTCTTCCACCGGACGGCCGTCGGGGGCCACCAGAAGGTGCACGGTGTCCAGGCCGAACCGGATGTCCCGGTGGTCGAGGCCGTAGTCGCTGCAAAACCGGTAGAACGCTCCGTGGTGGGGGTCGAGCAGGGTTTCGCGCACCCGCTGCCGCCCCGGCAGGGTGGTGAGCACATGGATCTCCGACGGGAGGTCGCCCTCGCGCCACAGGGCGTACAGGGTCTCGGTCACCACCTGGGGGGTGAGCCCGGCCAGGGCCACGAGCACGGTCCGTCTGCGGGTCATGGGGCCTCCGTGAGCGTGCGGTACACCTCGGCGTCCACCTGGCGCAGGAGCTCGCCCCGGTCGGGAAGGGGCAGGAACGAGGCCTGGAAGGCCGTGCGCACCAGGGCGAGCGCGTCCCACCGGGTGAGACCCCCCGGCGTCATGGCCGCGGCGGCCCAGAGCTCCTCCGACCAGGTGGTGCGCGAAAGCCCGGGGTTGTCGGTGCACACGCACACCCGAACCCCGCGGGCCAGGTACTCGCCCAGGGGGTACACGGGCCCCCGGGGCCGCCGCGGGCCCGCGAACCCCACGATCTGGTCATTGCTCGAGGGGCACATCTCCAAGGCCGTGCCCCGGTCGCGGAAGTGGGCCAGGAGGTCGGGGTGGTCGAGCAGCTTGAGCCCGTGGCCGATGCGGTCGGCGTTCAGGTGGTACACGGCCTCCCACACCCGCTCCACCGGCTCGGTTTCGCCGGCGTGGATCGTGATCTTGCGGCACCGGCGAAACAGGGGAAGGCACTGCTCCCGCAGCTCGGCCGGCGACCGGGTGGATTCCTCGCCCGCCACGTCGAACCCGATCACCCGGGGCGATGCGGCCCCCTCGTCGTTCGCGGCCAGGCGCACGTGCTCGGCGAACCGCTCGGGCTCCTTGTGCCGCGTGCCGATGACCAGGAGCTCCACCCGGGGGGCCGAGGGCACCCGGCCGCACGCGGTTCGAAACCCCCGGCGGATCGCCTCGAGCGCCCCGGCCGGATCGAGCCCCCCGCGGGTCAGGTTGCCCGGGGAGCACCGAACCTCGAGGTACCGAACCCGGTCGGCGGCCGCCCGCTCCACCAGGAGCTCGCAGGCCGCCGCGATGGCCCGGGGCCCCTGGAGCAGGCTGCTGCCCTGCAAGTCGCCCGCCGCGAAGTACTCCCGCAACCTCTCCTGCGGCCCGCCAGCGCCGGTGCCCCAGGGGTCGGTGAGGGTGTCCAGCCACCCCGGCAGATCCGCCAGGCCGAGGACGATCGCCGCCGTCACGGCGTGCACCGGAAGGCCCGAGGCCTCCCGGGCCTCGGCGATACGTCGCCGCGCCTCCTCCACCCGCCCCGGACCGGGCGCGGTGCAGGCAAACCAGGCCATGAGGCCGCCGACCGCGGCCCGCGCCTCGGCGAACGCCTCCCCTGCGTCGGCCGCGGCCGCCCGGGCGAGCCGGGCGAGATCCCCGGGCCCGGCCGCCCCGCCCAGGTGGCAATGGAGGTCGGCCTTCGGGAGCCGCCGCAGCCAGGCCACCTCCTCGTCCCTCCGGGCCGGGTCGAGCCCCAGCCGGTCGCGGCGCAGGGCGTCGATCCGGGAGGCGGGCAGACGGTAGAGGCTCCGGAAGTTCTCGCGGGCGTCCTGGCCCAGCAGGTGAAGAAAGTAGTTCCCGGCGACCCGTTGGGCCTCGCGCCGCCGCCGCTCCACCTCCCGGTAGAGAGACCCGTCGAGCCCCTCCACCTCCCACACCCCGGCCTCGGTCTCCCGGGCCCGCACGGGGTACGCCTCGGACCGGATCGGGGTCATGCCGTCGAGCGCCCAGTCGAGCCCCTCGAAGGGCTCCTCGGCCCCGAGGTCCACCGGCACGAGCCCCGCCGCCGTGCGGGCATCGAACCCCGACCGGGCGAGGTCCTCCGGGGTGAGCCCCCTCGTGAGGGTGTCGGCCTCGGCCGTGGAGGCCACGTGGAACACCCGCGCCGCGCCGAACACGCCCGCGGCCTTCTGCAGCAGGCTCGACATGGTCTTCCGGCCCCCGGCCAGGCTGTAGAGGACCGGCCCGCCCCGCTCGCGGGCGGCGAGCGCCAAGCGGTACGTGAGCTCGGCCAGGGGGTCGTCCTCGGGCGGGCCCGCCACCACGTCGTCCACCCCGGCCGGAGCGAACACCCGAAGCCTCGGCGCCCCGGGGCCGAGGAGGGCCCAGTAGCGCCGCAGCGCCGCCACCCCCTGGAGCGCCCTCTGGCCCAGGGTCGTGACCGCCCACACCTCCTCGGCGGGCCCCACGCTCGGCCGGGCCCGCCCGGCCCACCACGCGGCCGGATACACCGGCACCCGCTCGGGGTCCAGATACCCCAGCAGCTCCGGAACCACGAGCCACGTGCCGCCCAACGTGCACAGCAGCACCGGCCTACGCTCTCGCTCGTGCATGAGCCCTCCCGTGGATGTTCGCCCTGCGCCCGAGCCCCCGGGACGCGCCGCACGCGGAACCCGGCGGGGTAGCGTGGGCCTCCCGTCGTCCGTCTCACGCCGGGCGCCGCACTCTGGCGACCCGAAGCAAAGGCGGTTGCGCCCGCGCCGAAATCAGCAGCGGCCGCCGTTCGCGCCTCGCCCCTTGTGGATCGGGGGGTTCAGCTCGAACAGGTTGCCGCCCGCGTGCAGGTACCGATCGCCCCACAGGAGGTCGAGGTAGATGGGATGAAACGGCCTTCCGCAACGGTCGCTCAACTCGCGGCACTTCGCGTCCACCTCGGCCTGGAGCTCTCTGTACGCCGTCTCGGACCGGATGTGGCCGTAGGACGACCGGGTGGAAAGGCGGTGTCGGGCCAGCGTGGCCGGGTCGAACAGGTGCAAAAGCGGTTGGCCGCGAACCTCGATCGGCCCCAGCATCACGCTGTCGAGGGGGAGGAACAGCAGCGGCACGAGGCGCCGTCGGAGCTCCGGCGACACCTCCCGCGCCATGGCGACCAGGTGTTCCACGTAGAGGTCCACCGGTTTTCGCACGCTGTTGAACGAGGTCCGGACGGAGTCCACGATGTTCGTCATGCGGCTTCGGATGTCTTCGCACACCTCGTTGAGAAGCCGGTGCAGATCCTCCCGGTCCCGAACCCGCTCCAGACCACGCAGGAGCCGGTCGCGGTTCGTGAGGAAGTACGGCGGGAACACCTCGCTCGAGCCGGGGCGCGACTTGTCGATCCGGGTGTGCCCCCGGAACGTATTGAAGGCCACGGCCTTCATCCTCTCGATCTTTCCGCCGGGGCGGCGCACCGGGGCTCCCTCGATGATCTCCTCCCACGAGTACAGCACCGCCGGCTCGCAGAACACGCGCTCCCCCTTCTCCGCCAGCTCCGCCCAGAATGTTCTCGACTCCATGGTGCCCTCCTTTCCTGCTCTGTGCTGGGTTCCGCCCATCCGGCGGCCGGGTGTGCCAGCCCCGGCTGGGCCCTGATCCGGTTGTGCAGCGCCATCGTCCCGCACGGGCCAGCGAGGGCGCCACGCCGGCAACGTTGCGGCAGACTGCCGCGGGTTCGCCAAGAGGCGAAGAAGGGAGGGATCGCCTGTTGGGCGCAGGGGCGCAGGGGCCCTCTTTGCAACGAAGCGCCCCCCGCCGGTTCCAGGCGGGCTTCGTCAAGCGGCTTTCAGAGGGACTACGGAGGCGACAGTCGGGAATCGAGAATGCACGTTGCGAGTAGCACCGTCCCCCTGAGGCCACGCCGGACCGGTGACGCGGGCAACGGCTTCGCGTTTGGAGTTCTGCGGCCAGCGCCCTTTAGCGATATTCCCACAGAAGCCGCACGCACGTATCCTCGACGTCGCACAACTCCCTGATCTTCTCCGCGGCTTCCGCGATTTCGGGAGATTCGGCGTTCTCCAGAATCTCCAGCAGGAGGCCTGCCGCGTCGTCGAACCGGCCGAGTTCCCGAAAGATCTCGGCTTTCAAGAGAACCCCCTCGACGTCCTCGGGGCCGCCCAACCTCAGGAGCGCGTCGAGGTTCTTCCGCCAGGCGTCGGATCGTTCCGGACGGTAGGGGACTTGGGGGGAAATCTGGCGGCCTTCTTCCGGCCACTCGTCCCGAAACGGGTCGTTACTCCTCCACCAGGCCAACGTGCGCAGGGTTCGTTCCTCCTCTGGGTTTCGCGCGAGACCTTCTGCGAACGCCTGGTAGAAATCTGCCTCCGCGGGTTCCGCCACCATGGGCATCCGCCGGGCCGCCTCAGCGTCCCTTTCAATCTCCCCCCAGTCCACGTGGCCCACGGTGGCCGCTTCGGCGAGCCAGTAGCACTTACCGCAGTGAGAACACTTCACGACCGGGGGAGGTTGGTAGCACATCGGAGCGAAGCGCTTCCCGTCGGTCCATACCAGCATGCCAATCGTGTTCCCCGACAAAAGCGTCGGATGCCTGGCCAACCCCTCGCACCGTGGGCATGCGACGACACGGTCTGGCCCCACAATCATGGCGCACCTCCCCTCCATCGCCGAGACTTCCTGAGACGCTGAAGGACCGCGTCAAGCGCGCACGGGACACGAACAGCCCCTCCCGGCGGCTTGGGCCTCCCGCGCCAAGCCTGGCGATCTTTGTCTGGGCTCCGCCGGCCACGTCCGGTGCTTTCCAGGAACGGTCGCCGGCTCACGCCCGCATCCATCCGGACGCATTTCCCTCGAACTGAGCATAAAGCTTTTTGGGTGCGGATTCGAAGTACCTGAACAGTGCGGGGCAGAGCCATCCTTACATATCTACATCCGGGCTGTAATACCATTCCCTCCCAACTCCTCCCTGCGCCACTCGAATTCATACTGTGCGCCAGGAAACCGATTGGCCGAGAACAGAATGGTAAAGCCGCTCTCCGCGTCGGATATAGATGCGGACGACCGTTCAATGATTTCGTCGGCACCGGAAACGAATGGCTCCTGCACCAAGCCGACCCTCTCGTCATAGAACCCCCAAAGCCCGTTATGCCTGTACGGATGAATCGCGAGAATGGCGTTCATCTGCTGCCCTCCCCTGTGGGCTACCCCGCCACGGAGCGAGTTGGTACGCCTGGACGATACCGGTGCGTCCACCTTCGGCGGACGCAAGCTACCCCCAAAGTCATCGTAAGCTTCAGAAGTTGGCGGCCCAGCACGCCCGCGCTGGTCGTTCTCGACAAAGAGTCTACGGGTCGAACCACAGCCAGGGCGTACTGCTTCAACCGAGCGTCAATATCGCCATCACGGTTGGCTACGCCGCCCCTGTTCATGCTGGGCCCTTCATCCCTCATCGCTCATCCATTTCGTAAGGATGAAGGCGGAAGGCGGAAGGATGAATGACTGCCCCTTGGTTCAACGCGCCGTCACCGCCCCAGACGCAAAAGGTTGAACCAAGCAACGCCGCCTAAACGCTCACCACCTCCGTGCGGACCGCCTCACTTCATCCTTCATCCCTCATCCTTCATCCTTCCAAACTATCCCTTCTGAATCAGGACTCCAGAAGGATGAAGGCAGAAGGCGGAAGGATGAATGACCGCCCCTTGGTTCAACGCTCCGTCACCGCCCCAAACGCAAAAGGTTGAACCAAGCAGCGCCGCCGAAACGCTCACCGCCTCCGTGCGGACCGCCTCACTTCATCCTTCATCCCTCATCCTTCATCCTTCCAAACTATCCCTTCTGAATCAGGTCCTACGTTCCTACTCCCGATGGTGGGACTACCGGGACGCCAGTTTCGGTCGCAATCCCTTCTGAATCAGGTCCTACGTTCCTACCCGGATCGGCAGCACGCCCATACGCAACCTGGTCGCAATCCCTTCTGAATCAGGTCCTACGTTCCTACGAAGAAGGCCGAGATTAGTGCGAAGGTTACTGGGTCGCAATCCCTTCTGAATCAGGTCCTACGTTCCTACCGAGAGGCGCTCCGCCACCTCGCCACCCGACACCGTCGCAATCCCTTCTGAATCAGGTCCTACGTTCCTACATCCCCCGCGAATCGTCTGAACGAAGT
>NZ_BAAHXI010000104.1:0-7106 GCF_054656955.1 Deferrisoma palaeochoriense | reverse complement strand
TTTTGAAGGTATTAGTACCTGGGCTCCACCCCGGTGACCTCCACCGGGGCCCCGAACCGCTCGGCGGCGACCCGGAGCAGAATCCGCCGGTGGCACGCCTTTTCCGGCCCCTCGTAGCACACGAGGTACACGTCTTCGGTCCGGGCCCGCTCGGCCAGCGCTCGGATCCGGTCCAGGGCTCGCGGGTCCTCCTCGATCTGCCGCCGGAACCGCTCCTCGTACCGGCACTCCACAAAGGCCCGGTTGTGGGCCTCGGCCGACCCCTTGCCCCAGCGGCGCTCCAGGCCCCGCTTGGCCTCCATGAACTCGGCCAGGAGCGCCTCGGACGGGGCGAGCTCGTCGTTTCCCCGCCCGCGGTTCACCAAGACCCGTTGCTCCTTGGAGATCCCGAGCCGCTTAATCTCCGAGATGCTCGCTTCCCGTAGCATGACACGCCTCCAGGTAACTTCCGCTGGGATGCTGGGAGGCTGGGACGCTAGGAGGCTGAAACCCTTCTTCTGGATTTCAGCGGCACCGCTCGTCCCACCCTATGGGAGCGGCTTCCGCACCAGAGGTGAGAAATCAGAGGCCGGGTGTCAAAGCCCCCCTGTCCTCTGTCGTCTGTCCTCTGGAACCTGACACGGGCGCCTCGACCCCGTTCCGGGGGGCAAGGGGCCTTCCGGAGAGCCGGGTGCGGCCCCCTCAGAAAGCCGCGCAGTGCCTCCGTCGCTCGTACCACGAACCCGCCGCGTCTGGGCAGGTAGGCGATGGAGCGAGCGCCCGGGACCTGGGCTGCGCGGCGGATGCGGTGCCGGCACTCGCGCCCGGCCGGAGGAAGGCCCCTTGCCCCGCCCGCCAACTCATGCTTCGGCGCCTACCCCCTGGCGATGTTTCGCAAACGGGCCACCCCGCGGCCTACGGAAGTCCCAACGGACAGGACACGTCCCCGGCCGCTTGCGCCCGGAGGCGGGGGCGCCTATCCTATTTCCGGAAATCCAGAATCCGGAGATTCTCCATGGAACTCGCCAAACTGGGTAAGAAGGGCCAACTGTCGATCCCCCGGACCGTGCTCGAGCGGGCCGGCATTCCCACGGGTTCGCCCGTTCTCGTGGAGGCCACGGACGACGGGGCCATCGTGATCCGGGCGGCCGCGGTCTATCCGCTCGAAACCTATTCCGCCGAACGCGTCGCGGAGTTTCTGGCCGGCGACGAGATGTCCGAAGAGGACCGCAAGCGCCTCGCGAGCCTCCTCGGATCCCGGCGATGAGGCCCTCCCTCTTCCTGGACGCCAACGTCCTGTTCGCGGCCGCCCACAACTCCGGGGGGTATTCTCGGGCCCTGTTCTCCCTGGCCGAAGCGGGGTTCTGCGCTCTGTTCACTTCCGCGTTCGCCGCCGAGGAGGCCCGGCGCAACCTCTTGCGAAAAGCGCCGGGCCGGAACCCGGACTGGAACCGCCTGGTTCCCCTCGTTTCCCTGGTGCCCGAACCGCCCCCGGCCCTGATCGATCGGCTCGGGGGAACGGGACTTCCGGACAAGGATCTTCCCATCTTGGCGGCTGCGGTGGCCTCCCGCTGCGACGCGCTGGTCACCGGCGATCGGAGGCATTTCGGCCCCCTGTTCGACCGCGAGGTCCACGGGCTGCAGGTGCTCACACCCCGAGCCGCCTTCCACGCCATCGTCGACCGGGCCGCGGGGCGAGGGAATCCGTGATCCTCTCCCCCGGCCAGCGCCGGATGGTGCTCGCCACCCTCCTCTTTACCGTGATGGGCGCCCTGGTCAAGCATCTGCGGCCCATCCCGGCCCACGAGGTGGTGTTCTTCCGGGCGCTGGTGTCCCTCGTGGCCTGCGGCTGGATGCTTCGGCGGGCCGGGAGGAGCCCGTGGGGCACCCACAAGGGGCTCCTCCTCGCCCGGGGGGCGGCGGGCACGGCGGCCCTCCTCCTCTACTTCTACACCCTCCAGCACATGCCGCTTGCCACCGCGGTGACCGTGCAGTACCTCTCCCCGCTGTTCACCGTGGCCCTCTCGGGGCTCTGGCTCCGGGAAGCCGCCTCGGGCCGGCAGTGGGTCTGGTTCGTCGCCTGCTTCGCCGGGGTCGCGCTCCTGAAGGGGTTCGACCCCAGGGTCGGCTGGGCCGTGCTGGGGCTCGGGATCGCGGCGGCGCTCCTCTCAGCCCTCGCTTACAACCTGGTCCGGCGCCTGGCCGGGCTGGAGGATCCCCTCGTGGTCGTCTTTTACTTCCCCCTCGTGACCCTGCCCGTGGTGGGCCCCTACACCCTCACCCATTGGGTTTGGCCCCGGGGATGGCAATGGGTCTGGCTCGTGGCCGTGGGGCTCCTCACCCAGGCGGCCCAGGTCCAACTGACCCGGGCCTACCACCTGGAGCCGGCCTCCCGGGTGAGCCACCTCTCCTATCTGGGTTCGGTGTTCGCCCTCGGCATCGGGTACCTCGCCTTCGGCGAGGCGCTCCCCCCAGGCGCCCTGGTGGGCCTCGGCCTCGTCCTCCTGGGGTTGGTCCAGGCCACCCGGGCCGGTAGCACGAGATAGGGCGTTTGGTGGCACGAGAGTTTCCGGGTACACTTTGGGACTTCGGTCGGCGGTCCGCGGTCCGCGGTCGGCGACCGTGCGAAGCCAACCCCGATCCCACCCGGAGCGCCATGCCACCCACCGAGGAACTGCGATCCGCCCGGGGCGTCATCGCCCTCATGGGGTCCGGCGAGTTCACGGCCACCATGGTGGAGGTTCACAAAGCCCTCCTGCGCCGGGCCGGGCCCCGGGCCGTGTTCCTGGACACCCCGGCCGGGTTCCAGTTGAACGCCGACCAGATCGCCGAGAAGGCCCGGGCCTACTTCCGCGACCGGGTGGGCCACCCCCTCGAGGTGGCCTCGTTTCGCCGGCGCGACGTCTCCCCCCTGGAGGCCGAGGAGGCGTTTCGGACGCTCCGGGCGGCCGATTACGTGCTCGTGGGGCCGGGGAGCCCCACCTACGCGCTCCGCCACTGGCGCGACACCCCGATTCCCCAGATCCTCACCGAGCGCATCCGGGCCGGGGCATGCCTCGTGGCCGCGAGCGCCGCGGCCCTCACGGTGGGCCGATTCACGTTGCCCGTGTACGAGATCTACAAGGTGGGGGAGGAACCGTTCTGGGCCGAGGGCCTCCATCTCCTGGGCGCCTTCGGCCTGGACCTCGTGGTGGTGCCCCACTGGAACAACGCCGAAGGCGGCACCCACGACACCCGGTTCTGCTACATGGGGGAACCCCGGTTCCGGGACCTCGAGGCCCGCCTGCCCCCGGGCCAGGGCATCCTGGGCCTCGACGAGCACACGGCCGCCATCCTGGACCTGGGGGCCGGCGAGGCCGAGGTGCGCGGGATCGGGGGACTCACGGTTCGCCGCGACGGCCGGGAGAGGCGTTACCCGGCCGGCACCCGGCTCCCCCTGGCCGAACTCCTCGAGGAGATCGGCGGGGCGGCGGGTCCGGATGCCGAACCGGGGCCGGCAGCGGGGGTCACCCCGACCGAGGACCAGGCGGACTTCTGGGACGAGGTGCATCGGCTCGACGCCCGGTTCCACGAGGCCCTGGAGCGGGGGGACGCCCGGGCCGCCGTGGAGAGCCTGCTGGATCTCGACCGCCGGGTGGCCGCCGAGCCCGACGAGGCGGCCCGGGCCGAGGCCCGGGAGGTCCTGCGGGAGGCGATTGTGCTCCTCGGGGCCGAGGTGCTCCGGCGGCCGCCGAGCGCCGAGGCCTGCCTCGCCCCCCTCGTGGAGGCCCTGGTGGCGGCCCGGGAGCGGTATCGAAAGGACCGGCGCTGGGCCGAGGCCGACGCGCTGCGCGACGCCCTGGCCGAGGCCGGGGTGACCGTGGAGGACACCCCCGAGGGGCCCCGTTGGAGGCTCTCATGACGGAAACGGCCGAGGCTCGGGCGGCCCCCGCGGGCGTGGTGGGGGAACCGGAACTGGGCGGCCTTCGCTGGCCGGCCGTCTTCACGACCCCGGGCTGGGTGAACGCCTGGGCGCCCACCGTCGGACGGGGGGAGTCCGTGACCTGGATCGTGCCCCGGGAGGGGAACACCCCGATCGCCGCCCTGCCGGTGGTGCTCCGGGGCGACGAGGCCCGGGTGGCCGGGAGCCCCGACCTGTGCGATTACGCCGACCTGGCGGTCTCTCCCGGCCGGGAGCGGGAGGGCTGGGAGGGGGTTCGGGCCCTCCTGCGGGACCGGGGGGTTCGCCGGCTCACGGCCGAGGCGGTGCGCCCCGACGCGGACCTCCTTCGGGCGGCCGAGGCCACGGGCTGCGAGGTGGCAACGACGGCCGCAGGGGTCACGGTGGAGATGCCCCTTCCCCCCACCTGGGAGGAGTACCTCTCGACCCTCCCCAAGCATGAGCGCCACGAGGTCCGCCGGAAGGTCCGGCGGCTCGAGGAGGCCGGTTCGGTGACCTGGCGCCGGTCCGGGGGGCAGGACGACGACCTTACGGTGTTTTTCCGGCTGTTCGCCGAAAGCCGCCCGGACAAGGGCGCGTTCCTCACCCCGGCCCGCCGGGCGTTTTTCGAGCGGATCGCGCGGGTCCTGGCCGAAACCGGCGCCCTGGATCTCGGCCTATTGGAGGTCGGGGGGGAACCCGTGGCCGCCACCTTCGGGTTCACATGGGAGGAAACGGCCTATCTCTACAACAACGGGTTCGCCCCGGCCTGGGCCGGCCGGAGCGCCGGCCTGGTGGCCAAGGCCTTCTCGGTCCGCGACGCCATCGAACGGGGCTGCCGGCGGTACTCGTTCCTGCGGGGGGACGAACCCTACAAGTTCCGCCTGGGCGGCCGGCCCGTGCCGCTCCTGGGCCTGACGGTGCGCCTATGACCCGCTCTCCTTCCTCCCCCGCGCCGCTTCACCTGGCGCTCCTGTGCCTTCACTCGAGCCCCCTGGGCCGGCTCGGCGCCCGGGACACGGGCGGCATGAGCGTGGTGGTGCGGGAGGCGGCCCGCCACCTGGCCCTGCGGGGCCACCGGGTGGACGTGTTCACCTCGCCCCCGGGGGCCCTGCGAAACGGGGTGCAGGAGCTCTCCCCCGGGGTGCGGCTCGTGGAGCTCGACCCCGGGGCGCCGGACCGGGCCGGGCTCCCGGAACGGGCGCCGGCGATCGCCCGGCGGATCGAGGCGTTCCGCCGGCGGGCCGGGGCCCGCTACGATCTGGTGCACAGCCACTACTGGATCTCGGGCCTCGCGGGGGAGGTCCTGGCCCGCGCCTGGGGGGTGCCCCACGTGGTGACCTTCCACACCCTCGCCGCGGCCAAAAACGCCCTCGCCTGCGGGGAGGACGAGCCCCCGGCCCGGGTGCGGGCCGAGGCACGCCTCGCCCGGACCGCCGACCGGGTCACGGTGCCGAGCCGGGCCGAACACGAGGCCACGACGGCGGCGTTCCCCGGCCTTGCTCCGGCGCGGGTGCCCTGCGGGGTCGATCCCGGGCGGTTCCGCCCGGTGCCCCCGGCGCCCAGGCCCCGGGACCGGCGCGTGCTCCTCTACGTCGGCCGGATCACTCCGGTGAAGGGGCTCGACGTGCTCCTGGCCGCGGCGGCCCGACTGCCGTTCCCGTGGGAACTCTGGGTGGTGGGGGGCGAGGGGGAGCCCGACGCCCCGCGGGTCCGCGCCATGGCCCGGGCGGCGGGGGTGGACGGCCGGGTGCGGTACCTGGGCCCCCGCCCCCAGGCGGACCTCCCGGCCCTCTACGCCGCGGCCGACGCCGCGGTGGTGCCGAGCCGGTACGAGAGCTTCGGCCTCGTGATCCTCGAGGCCCTGGCCTGCGGGACCCCCGTCGCGGCGAGCCGGGTGGGGGTGGCCGAGGAGGCGATCGTGCCCGGCCAGAACGGCGCCCTCAGCCCCCCGGAGGACCCCGGGGCGCTGGCCCGGGCGATCGCCGGCGCCGCCGCGCTCGAGCGGGACCCGGACCGCATCCGCCGGACCGTGGCCGGGTTCGGGTGGGCCGAGGCCTCCGGCCGCCTGGAAACCCTCTACCTGGACCTCCTCCGCCCCCGCACCGCCCGGGCGGCGGAAGGGTGATGGCAACACCAACGGAAGTGTTGTCAGATCCCCGGCGTTGCAACCGGAGCCGGCCCCCACCCGCTTCAGGGAATCGTAAAGGAGACCCGAACGTGCCCCCCACCCCGTCGTCGAACCCGAAGGACGTCTCCCCCGTCGATCTCCTCGTGATCGCGGCCCACCCCGACGACGCCGAGATCGGGGCCGGCGGCACCGTGGCCCGCTGGGCCACGGAGGGCCGCCGCGTGGGGTACCTGCTCGTCACGAGCGGGGAGAAGGGCACCGACGACCCGGCGGCCGACCCGCAGGAACTGGCCCGGACCCGGGAGGCCGAGCAGCGGGCCGCGGCCCGGGTGCTCGGCGTGGCCGAGGTGGTGTTTCTCCGGTATCCCGACCAGGGGGTGGAGGACACGCCCGAACTCCGAAAGGAGATCGTGCGGTGGCTCCGGGCCTTCCGGCCCGAGGTGGTGCTGACCTCCGACCCCTACCGCCGGTACCTTTGGCACCGGGACCACCGGATGGTGGGCCAGGTGGTGCTGGACGCGGTGTTCCCCTACGCCCGGGACCCCCTGGCCTACCCCGACCTCCTGGCCGAGGGGCTCCGGCCCCACAAGGTGCGGGAGGTCTGGTGCTGGGCCAGCGAGACCCCCAACCACCGGGTGGACATCACCGGGGTGTTCGACCGAAAGGTGGAGGCCCTCCGGTGCCACCGAAGCCAGCTCCAGGGCCTCCCCTTCGCCGATCCGGCCGAGTGGCTCCGGCAGAAGGCCCGGGAGGCGGCCGCCGGAACGGACTACGACCTCGCCGAAGCGTTCCACCGCGCCGTGGCGCTGCCGTAGCCGCGATCCGGGCCGAAGGCCCGCGTGCCGGAAGCCAGATTTCGGAAGACAGAAGTCAGGAGGCACGAACCGCCGCAGGTCGCCGGAGGCGCGGAACTGCCAAACGATTTCACGATTCCCGGCACTTGAGCCGCCTCGCCCCTGAATTCTGTCCCCCGGTACGAGGGCCGCTCCCACAAGGTAGGCACCGGCGCCAACGCTCGAATCACCGAAGCTTTTCGCGTCCCAGCGTCCTAGCCTCCTAGCCTCCTATTAACCTGGC
>NZ_BAAHXI010000103.1:0-7321 GCF_054656955.1 Deferrisoma palaeochoriense | reverse complement strand
CGTAGGGCTGACTGCTGGGACGCGTGGACGCAGAACCCTCGTGACACCCCTTCTTCGATTGCCCTGGGCTGCCGGGCCCCGTGGGGCCCGGCAGGGCCTCTACCGCGGTCTTCCCGCCGGGTCCCAGCCCCGACGTTCGTAGTACTCCCGCCGCATCCGCTCGAAATCCTCCCGCCGGAGGGCCGCCCCGGTTTCGGGCAGGGGCTCGTCGAAGAACCGCGGAGGGAGCCCGTCGTCCTCCGCGGTCAGCCCCTCCCGCAGGTTGAACCGCCGCACGGCGTCGGCGATCTGGCGGGCCGTGGCCTCCAGGGTCTCCCTCGTGCCGACCACCCCCAGCACGAGCCGGGCGATCTCCGCGAGCGGCTCCCACCCGTAAAAGTCCCGGTAGAACCGGCAGAGCACCAGCGCGTCCATGAGGGCCAGGCGGTCCTCGTAGTCCACCAGCAGGGCGGCCTTGCCCTCCACCTGGTCCGGGGCGATCTGGCCCGAGAGCTCGGCCTTGTAGAAGGTGGTGCGCAGGTGGCATGCGCCGCGGTCCGAGGTGGCGTACGCAAGCCCCATGCCCTGGAGCACCCGCGGGTCGTACCCCGCCGGCTCGAGGCCCTTCACGTGGATCGCCACGTTCTCCAGGCCCCACTCCCGGGCCGCGGCCCGGATCCCCCGGGAGAGCACCTCGCCGAGGCCCTCGCGCCGGGCGATCTGGCCGAGGAGCCGTTCGGCCGCCTCCACGTCGCCGAAGGGGATCCGCTCAGGGATGGCCCCCCGCTCGGAGGCCTCCATGGCGAAGGCCACCAGGTTCCCGGCGCTGATCGTGTCGAGCCCGAGCCGGTCGCACAGGTCGTTCAGGTGGGCCACCGCCTCGATCGGGGCGATCTCACACAGCCCCCCGAAGGCGTAGATGGTCTCGTATTCGGGCCCCTCGATCACGAGCCCCGCGTAGGGGCCCTCCTTGACCCGGCTCAGCTTCCCGCAGGCGAGGAAGCACCGGGCGCAGGCCCTGGGCTTCACCTCGCACCGGGAAAGGAGCGCGTCGGCCGAGATCTCGGCCGACCGGTCCCACCGGCCCTTGTGCCAGTACCGCGCCGGGAACGCCCCCACCGTATTGAGAAGCGCCACCATGTTGGGGGTGCCGTAGTTCCGGTAGGTCTGGGCCGCGGGGCTGCCCCGGTGCTCGGCCGTCACCCGGCGCGCGAAGGCCTTGAGCCCCTCGGGGTCGGCCACGGATTTCGCCCGGGTTCCGTGGAACACGATGCCCTTCAGGCGCTTCGAGCCCATGACCGCCCCGGCCCCGGTGCGGCCGGCGCAGCGCCATCTGTCGTTCGCCACGATGGAGAGGACCACCCCGTTTTCCCCGGCCGGGCCGATCACGCAGGCCCCGGCCCGGCCGGATCCCCCGAACCGCCCCACCAGGGCCTCCTCGGCGGCGTAGGTGTCGGCGCCCCAGAGGTCTTCGGCGTCGTGGAACCGGGCCTCGCCGTCGCCGACCTCGAGCACCACGGGGCCGTCGGCCCGGCCCAGCACCACCACGGCGTCAAACCCGCACCGGGCGATCTTCTCGGCGAGCTTCCCGCCGGAGTACGACTCCGAGAAGAACCCGGTCTGGGGGCTCTTCGTCACGAGGGCGTGGCGGCAGGACCCCGGCACCGGGGTTCCCGCCACCGGCCCGGCCAGCACGATGAGTGGGTTCTCGGGGGCCAGGGGGTCCACCCCCACCAGCCCGTGGCGTTCCAGGAGCCACACCCCGAGCCCCTTGCCCCCCCAGTACCCCCGGAGCACCTCCTCGGACACCTCCTCGGCCCGGCAGGCGCGGCGGGTGGCGTCGGCAACGAGAACGCGGCCGTAGAACCCGTGCATGGCGAACCTCCGTTCGTGTCAAAGCCCCAGGTAAGCCTGGCGGATCGCGGGGTCGGCCTCCAGTTCGGCCGGGGTGCCTTCGCGCACGACGCGCCCGTTTTCGATCACGTAGCAGTAGTCGGCCACGCGAAGGGCATGATGGACGTTCTGCTCCACCAGGAAGATCGTGAGGCCCTGGCGGTGGAGCCCCTGGATGATACCAAAGATCTCCTGGACCAGGATCGGTGCCAGCCCCAGACTCGGCTCGTCGAACATGATGATCCTGGGTTCCTGCATGAGGCCCCGGCCGATGGCCAGCATCTGCTGCTCTCCGCCCGACAACGTCTCGGCTCGCTGCGACCGGCGTTCCGCCAGGCGGGGAAAGAGTTCGTACACCCTCTCCAAGTTCCTTTTCCGGTTGGGGCGCGTCCTCGGAAGGTAGGAGCCCACCAGCAGGTTCTCTTCGACCGTCATCTGGGGGAAGAGTTGGCGTCCCTCGGGTACGAGGGTGATTCCGAGATCCGCCACCTGGTGCACCTCGAGCTCGTCCAGGGCCCGCCCGTCGTACCGAACCCGCCCCTTCCACGGCTTGACGAGTCCGCAGATGGTGCGGAGGGTGGTCGTCTTCCCCGCGCCGTTGGCGCCCAACAGGGTCACCAACCGCCCGGTCTTCACCGAAAGGGACACGTCCCAGAGGGCTTGCACGTCCCCGTATCCTGCCGACACGTGTTCGAGAACGAGTTCACTCATGCGGCGGCCTCCCCTAGGTAGGCCGAAATGACCTCGGGGTCCTTGGCAACCTGCTCCGGCGGGCCCTCTGCGATCTTGGCGCCGTAGTTGAGCACTACCACCCGGTGGCTGATGTTCATGATCACCCGCATGATGTGTTCGACGATGAGGATCGTGACGCCCCTGCGGTGCACGTCGAGGATCAGCTCGATCGTCTTGTCGGCCTCGGTGGGGTTCAGCCCGGCGACCACCTCGTCCAGCAGCAGGAGTCGGGGTTCCAGGCTGAGCGCCTTGGCGATCTCCAGACGCTTCCGGCCCGCCAGGGTCAGGCCGGAAGCCGGGTGGCGGGCCCGGTGGGCAAGCCCCGTGAGTTCAAGGATTTCCCAAGCCTTGCGCTCGGCGAGTCGTCTGGTGCGATGGTGGAGCAGGCAGGCCACCGTGACATTCTCGAGCACCGAAAGCCCGGCGAACGGCTTGACGATCTGGAACGTGCGGCCCACGCCCATCCTGGCCAGATGGAACGGTTTGCGCCCCGTCACATCGGTACCCTCCAATAGCACCTTCCCCTCCGTGGGACGGCAGTACCCGCTCACCACATTGAACAGGGTCGTCTTCCCGGCGCCGTTTGGGCCGATCAGGCCCACGATCTCGCCAGGAGCCAGGGAGAAGGTCACGCCGTCGAGGGCGCGGAGCCCTCCAAAGGCCATTGATACGTGGTCCACCTGCAGGATGGGCTGATTCACGGGGTCACCTCCCCGGCCGTTTCTTCGCTGGGCGGGCTCTCAGTTTCCGGGCTCCCGACTTCTCGATTCCGCCGGGACAGGAGCCCGACGAGGCCGTCGGGCAGGAACACGACGCTCAGGGCGATCACCACCCCGAGGATGATCAGATAAAGCACCTGGTAGTCCGAGAGATACGCCCAGAAAAAGGTCTTGAACGCGTACACCAGGACCGCCCCGATGGCCGGGCCCACCAGGGTCCCCAGGCCCCCGAACACGGCCATCACGACCGATTGGTCGGTCACGAGGTCGCCCAGCACGGATGCGGGATCGATGAACGTGATCCAATAGGCGTAGATGCCCCCCAAAACCCCGGCCGGAACCGTGGAGAGCACGAAGGCTTGGACCTTGATGACCGTGGGCTTGAGGCCGATGGCCATGGCGCCCTCCTCGTCCTCGCGGATGGCCTGCAATTTTAGGCCGAACGCCGAGCGCTCCAACAGGATCCAGAGCGTGGCGAAGATCGCCGCCACGGCGGCCCACATGAGGTAGTAGAAAAACACGGGGTGGAGGAACGGAGGCAGGCGCATCCCGTCCGGCCCGCCCGTGAAATCCAGGACCAGGGCCAACTGCTGGACGGCCCGTGACAGGGCCCAAGTGGCAATGGCGAAGTACGCGCCTTTGAGTCGCAGAGTCGGAAGGCCGGCGATCACGGCGGCGATCCCCGCAACAACCCCCCCGGCTCCCAGGGCCGCGGCAAACGGCCAATGGGCCCGCATCATGAGAATCGCCGTGGTGTACGCTCCGACCCCGAAAAATGCTCCATGGCCGAAATTGAGGTATCCGGTGTATCCCCCCAAAACGTCCCAGGCTATCGCGAGGCCGATCCACATCATGGCCTCCGTGATGACCCGCAACGCGAAGGTGTCCCGGACAAACAGGGGGAAGGCGGCGAACCCGATCGCGACGATCCCGGCCCATAGGGCTTTCGAACGGCCCATTCCTCACACTCCCTTCGCGAACAGCCCCTTGGGCGAGATGAGAAGGATCAGGTAGAGCAGCCCGAACACGGCGAGCAGCGTGTAACTGGGATTGCCGTAGATGAGGAACAGGGACTGAACCAGGCCAAGGAGGAAGGCGGCCCACGGCACCCCGGCCAGGTACCCCATGCCCGCCAGCACCACGACGAAGAAGGCGAGAATCGTGTAGTCGCCGCCCATCTGGGCGCTGATGGAGAAGATCGATCCGATCACCACGCCGGTCATGGCACTCACCCCGACGTGGAGTCCGTAGACCCAAGAGCTAATCCTCTTGGCGTTAATTCCCATGAGTCCCGCGGCGTCGCGGTTTTGGGCCAGCGCGCGCACGGCCAGGCCGAAGTTGGTGTGCTTCAAAAGCCAGTGGAGCACGATCATCACTACGAGGGCGTAACCGAACCCGAAAAGCCGGATCGCCGGAATGGTGACGAACAGGTTTCCGGTTTCGAGGAACAGGGACTTCTGAGCCAGGGCCGATGGAATCGAATGGCTGAAGAATCCGAACACCGTGAGACCCGCCCCCCGGATGGCGAGCATCAACCCGAAGGTGAACACGAGTCCCATGAGCACGGGGTTCCCGCGCCGGCCGCTGACCGCGCGGTAGATGACGGGCTGGATGGCGTACCCCACGCCCGTAAACGCCGCGAACACGACGGGTAGGAGCCACAGCGGATCGACCCCCGTCCACCCTTGCAGGTAATACCCCAGGAACGCCCCGAGCATGATCCACTCGCCCACGGCGAAGTCGATGATGTGCATGACCCCGAAGGCCAGGGAAAACCCGAGGGCCACGGTGATGTAGATGCCGCCGATGAGCAGGCCGTCCAACAGGGCCTGGGGAAGCAGTTGCCAGAGCACGGATTCCTCCACCGCTGCGGGCCGGGAGCCCAGGGCTCCCGGCCGTTACGCGAGACTAACGTTCGCTCCACGGGGTCATCGGGTACCGGGGCTTCGCCTCCGCGAACTCGGCCGGCGCCACAATCACGGGTTTGCCGCCCTGGATCTGCACCATCAGGGGCTCGAGCCCCACGTTGGCATGGTAGAACTCCCCCTCGTCGGCGAAGTCGATTTTGCCGTAGAAAGTTTCCACGACGAGGCCCTCCAGGGCCCGACGCAGGGCGTCGCGTTCGGCCTCGTCCAGGGGCGGCGTCACCCCGGCCTTCGCCAAGGCCGCCTGGAATGCGATGCCGGCGGCCGAGCACCCGGCCTGGGTGTAGTCTGCCGGAACCCCGAACTCCTTCTCGGCGGCCTCAGCGTATGCCCTGGCGTCCGGCCACAGAAGTTCCCCGTGGGTGGGGAGCGAGGGGGTCCAGACCGAGGCGCCGAAGACCTCCTCCGCGTCCTTGCCGAGCGCCTCCACGAACGCCGGTTCGGTGACCCCGTAGTGCATGAGGAGGGCTTTCGGCACGTAGTTGATCTGCCGGAGCGCCTTCACCAGGTTGATCAACTCTTCGTCATGACCGCCGAAGGCGATCAGGTCGGGGCGCATCACCTTGGCGGCGGAGAGAAGGGGGATCAGGTCCTGACCGCTCGGGACGATATTGTACTTGAGCACCTTAATGCCGTGGTCCTCGGCCGCCTTTTGAAAGGCTTCTGCGGTCGCCTTGGAAAACGCGTCGTTCGAGCCGAGGACGATGGCCGTCTTGGGCCTGGGTTGGAGGTTTGCTAAGGCCCCGATGGGGTGAGCCCCTGTGTAGTTCACCGGGGGGATCGTTCCAAAGGTATAAGCGAACTTCTGCCGCCAGATCAGGGGAGACTCTGCCGAGCCCGTGATCATCGGGATCTTGTACTTTTCGAGCACCGGCGCAACGGCCAGCGTGACGCCCGAGGAATAGGGGCCTAGGACGAAGTCCACCTTCTCCTGGGTGGCGAGGCGCTCGGCGCCGCTCGCCCCCTGGGAAGGTTCGGACTGGGCGTCGGCGTAGAAGAGCTTCACGCCGTAGCGCTTGCCCCCGATCTCGATGCCGCCCGCCTCGTTGACGGCCTTGGCCCACAGGTCGTACCCGCGCTTGGTGACGTTCCCCCCGGTGGCCAGGTCGCCGGACAGGGATGTGATGACCCCGATCTTGAAATAGTCCCGTGCCTGTTCGGCCCGGACCGGCAGGGCGAACAGGAAACCTGCTACCGCGAGTGCCAAGGTCTTTCTCATCGCTTCTCCTCCTCTTCCCGCTGAGGCCGCCGGGGGGCGGCCGGTGGTGGTTGGGGAGCGTCTCTCCGGCCCGCATCGGGCGTGGGCCGGCTAGGCACTCAGGGTCTTGAGCCCCTCTTCCAGGACGTCCAACCCACGATCCAGATCGTCCTCCTCGATGCACAGGGGGGGGAGCAGTCGCACGACGTTCCCGTACGAGCCCGCCTTGATCGTGATCACGCCCCGTTCTAGGGCGAAGCGGCCGAGGGCCTGGGTCAGTTCCGCCGCCGGTTCCTTGGTCTTGCGCTCCCTGACCAATTCGATTGCCATCATGGCCCCGAGCCCGCGCACGTCGCCCACGCAGGGGAGCGTTTCCTTCATCTGGAGGAAACGGTTCCGGATCCTCTCCCCGAGGGCCTGGGCCCGGCCGCACAGGTCCTCCTGATCAATGACTTCGAGTGTCGCGAGGGCCGCCGCGCACGACAGGGGGTTTCCACCGTAGGTGCCGCCGAGCCCCCCTACGGGAGGGGCGTCTAGGATCTCGGCCCTGCCGGTCACCCCGCTCAGCGGGAACCCGGAGGCCATGGCCTTGGCCGTGGTCAGGACGTCGGGCACGAGGCCGAGCTGCTCCGAGGCGAAGAGGGTGCCCGTGCGGCCGAACCCGGTCTGCACCTCGTCGGCCACCACCACGATTCCGTGCTCCCGGCAGATCTCGGCCACGCGGGTCACGAACGCCCGAGGCGGGACGACGAACCCCCCTTCGCCAAGGATCGGTTCCATGACGAGGGCGGCCACGGACTCCGGATCCACCCCGGTGACGAACAACCGCCGGAGATTCTCGGCGCACTCCAGGCTGCAGGTCTCGGGCCCTTCTG
>NZ_BAAHXI010000102.1:0-7424 GCF_054656955.1 Deferrisoma palaeochoriense | reverse complement strand
GTATGGTCGCCGACCGCGTCCTGAACGTACTTCTCGAAACGCTCCAAAGCCTTGCGGACCGCCTCGTTGAAGTGGCCGTCGCGAAACATCTCCGTGATGTCGTCCGCGAGCGCCTCGTGCAGGTCCAAGCGTTCGAGCAGCGCCACTACATCCTGGGATGGATGCCGGATACGGCTCGGCTCGGGAATCTCGATCGACTGAAGCTCTTTTCGGATGCCAAAGCCGAGGGCCTCCATGGGCTTGGCGATCGCTTCAAGGTGGGCTTTGGTGATTGGCTCTCCCTTGCGGGCCCGCCACTCGACAGCGCCTCGGACAATGGCCAGGACCAGGGCCTTCGGCTTCCTCCGATATTGTCGTATGGCGTGCTCGAGCAGATGCGCGATGTCCGCCTTCTTGTTCCGCTGCTTCTTCCAGCAGTCTTTGAGTCCCATGTCGTAAGCGACCTTACGAACACAGAAGCCGCTTCCTGGGGAGGTGGAAGGCGCAATCTCTGCCAGCGCGGCGGCAAGGCGTTCGATCTGCTCCCGCCGTGCCTTCGTGATGCGCATGGCCGGCTTCGCCTTATCGGGCCGTGTTTTCCTCGAGTTACGACGCGTCATGCGCTGGGAGCCTCCAGCGCCTTCGCCTGCTGTTCCATCTCCTGTAACAGTTCCTTCATGTGCGCTTCACGCCAGGAGGCGGTAAGGGAGCCAGAGAAGGCACGTTCAAGCAGGATGGCAAAAATCTCTCCCGTTCGGTGACGCACCTCCTTCGCCCTAAGGCGCTGGTTTCGGAGGTCTTGGACAGCAGATCGAAATCTTCGCTGCGCATCCATGGGTGGAACAGGAACCTTTACGGTCTCGACGATTCGCTTCGAGATTTCCTTGAACGTGGCCCCTCGCCCTAGCGACTCGAGGTAGTCCCGTCGGAGCTTGCACCATGCGAACAGATACCAGGGATCAACCTCGCCTCGGGAGACGAGGCTCTTGAAGCCCTGATTGGTGCAAATCGGCATCGCGGCCAGCGCGACGAGTCCGATCGGCGCCCGTGAGGATAGAAGCACAGCGTCCTTCGGCATGATCGTGGCCGAGCAACTGGCGAGACCGTCCTCGGTTAGGGTTCTTTCGGTGGATTCCAAGACCCAGTCGTCGAGCCCTGACAGGTCCTTGGGGGTTGCCCACGCAATCCCGCCGCCCCAGTACTCCGGAACGTTCGTCTTAGGAGTCGCTCCCGACACCACGTCACATAGCTCTCCCAGCGGGCGCAGCGGCCAGCCCATCGGGTTCGTGGCGGGGTCGCCGAACATCTTGATGAAGAGGGCCGGGAGGATGCGCTCGGCTATGGCGTCGGCTTCGGCGCGGAGGCGGCGGAGGCGGTCGGCCTGGTCGAGGATCTCGACGATGCGGCGCTGTTCCGAGAGGGGGGGAAGGGGGATCATTTCTTTGCGCAAGAACAACTCTGGTACCCGTTGCTGACCCGCGCCTCCGCGCATTTGCTGCTTCGCGGCCAAACGAAATGACGGTTGTCGGAGGAAGTAATACAGGTACTCGGGAAGGAGGGCTGGGCCGGCGCGGAGCACATGAAACTCAGTTGAACCGTAACCAACTCTATTTACGAGGTTACGTGCAATGGCGACCTTTCCATTTTCCATGCACGGCGTGATCTTCGCAAACAGAACGTCGCGCTCTTGGAAATGACTGAACCCGCGGCGCACTTCGCTGAGGGGGCGGACGGCTGGCGATTCAATCGATGCTGTGTCTTCTGAGACCGCCTGCATAGGAACAAACGTTACAGGATCGCTTTCAGCTAAACGATCCCATTGCCCCACTTTAGGGTTGAGCTCCGCAACTTGCTCTATCGGAACCCGCGGCCACTCCATCACACCCCCTCCACTTCCGCGAGCAGCTTCTCCAGCCCCTCGGTGATCTCCTTCTCGATGGCCAGCACCTCGCGGATCAGCTCGGCCGGGTCCTCGTCGGGAACCGGCTCAGCGACCCGGGGCTTGTAGCGGGAGGCGGCGAGGTTCCAGTCGTTTTCGGCAACGGTCTCGAAGGTCGCCCACCAAGAACGGGGCTCCTCGCTCCCGGCCTCCAGCACGGCGCCCGCCTGGACGCCCGGGGGCTGCTCGAACTTCGTCGCCTTGTACTCTGCCCACGCCGCCAGCAGGCCCGGGATGTCGTTCTTGTCCGGGGTCTCGGGACGGCCGCCGCCCTGGATCTTGTCGGGGTCGTAGCCGTCGTTGCGGACCTCGTAGAACCAGACGTGACTCGTCGCGGCCTTTCCCTTGGCGGGCTCGGTCTTCGGGCGGCGGAAGACGAGAACCGAGGTCTTGACGCCCGCGTAGGGCCTGAAGACCCCCGCCGGCAGCGAGACCACGGCGAGAAGTTCGTACTCGCGCAGCAGCTTCTCGCGCAGCTCCTTGTGCGCCTTGGTGGAGCCGAAGAGCGCGCCTTCGGGAACGACCACCGCGCAGCGGCCTCCGGGGGCCAGCGAACGCAGCATCAGCCCCAGGAACAAGAGTTCGCTCTTCTTCGATTTGGTCGGCAGGTCCTGGCGGATCGACTCCTTCGGGATCTGGCCGGCAAAGGGCGGGTTCGAGAGGATCACCGAGTAGCGGCGGTTGAGATCGTCCTCGGTGAGGCCGCTCATCTCCGAGAGCACGTTGGCGCGTTTGAGGCGAGCCTTGCGGATTCCGTGAAGAACCAGGTTCATCATGGAGATCCGCATCATCTGTCGGGAGACGTCGGTGCCGTAGATCGAAGCCTCGAGCCGGCCCCAGTCGGGGATCTTCTCGCCGGGGCCCTTGCGGTAGGTCTGGAGGTTCGGGATCTCTTTCTTCGCCTCCTCCAGCGTCTGGCCGCGCTTCTCGAGCCAGTCTTCGCCGTAGATCGGCACCTCTTGGGGTTCCTCGCTGTAGCGGGCGAGGATGTAGTCGATGGCGTCGATCAGAAAACCCGCGGTGCCGCAGGCCGGATCGTAGATCGTGTCCCCCAGGTCGGGGTCGACCATCTCGACCATGAAGGTGCGGATCTGGCGGGGAGTGCGAAACTGGCCGTTCAGCGCCGACTGGCCGAGGTGGGTGAGGAGGTATTCGAAGATGTCGCCCTTGACGTCGGGGCCGAGCTTTCGGAAATCGATGGAGTCGAGTTCGTCGATCACCTGCTTGAGCACGTTCGGGTCGACGATCTCCAAGACCGCGTCGCGGAAGTACTCGGCCACCTGCGGCTCGTCTTTGACGAGCGAGGCCATGTAGGGGAAGACCTCGTCGCGCACGAAGTCGCGCAGCGCGGTGCCGCTCTTGAAGCGCCACTTCGACCAGCGGAAGCGCTCGGCCTGGCCGGGGAAGAGGCGCGCGCCGTTGCCGGCGCCGAGGCGGCCCCTGAGTTCGCGGGTGGCCTCCTCCTCGTCCAAGAGCTTCAGGTAGATGAGGTAGGAGATCTGCTCGATGTAGGTGACGGGGTTCGTGACCCCCCCGGCCCAGAGGATATCGGTGATGCGGTCGAGCTTGCGGCGCAGGGTCTGATCCATCGGTTTTCTCTGTCCTTTCTACCTTGCGGTCTCAAACACGCCTTCGTTCAGGTCGTCCACCACCTGCTTCAGTCTCTCCTCACCGAAAAGCTCGATCCCCTTTCCGGCGGCGTCGAGGATCGAGAGCGGAGGCTCGAAGAGGTCGTCGAGACGGACGCGGCCGGTGGCGATGCCTCGATTTTTCAAAAGACACAGATATTCGGCTTGCTGGGGCGTGAACGAACGGGCGACGAGCCAGGCGCGGAAGGCCTCCTCCAGCTTCTCCTCACGGCTCTTGATGCGCAGGCGGCCGAGGGCCGCTCGGATGAAATCCACGAGCGACCCGCCGGGATTGCGGTACGCCCGGCGAAGGTTGTCCTCGTTGAAGTAGTACTCCGGCTGGTTGAGCCGCCGGGCTAGTTCCTCTTCCTCTTCGGCGGTCAGCGGCTCCTCATTGCGCACCTTCCGGAGGATCGGGTCGGCGTCGGCCCTCTGGCGGATCGTCTCCTCCCAGTGGGAGACGTATTCCTTCTTGTCGATCCGCTCGCCCTCGGGGCCCACCTCGATCCAGGTCACGGCCTCGAGCCACTCGTCCTCGAGACCGAGTTCGACGAGTTCACGGGGGGGCTTGGGTGGCCTGGGAGGGCCACCCGGCGCACGACCGCCCCCCGTGCCGGTGAACACGTCGGTGTCGGAGTCGTTGAAGTACTCGTGGTTTTTGAAGAAGTCGTAGATGACGAACTTCCGTTTGCCGATGTGCGGGGCGGTGCGGGTGCCGCGGCCGCGCATCTGCTGGTAGAGGATGGGGCTGCGCACCCTACGGCACAAGACGAGGTGCAGCACCTCCCGGCAGTCGAATCCCGTGTCGAGCATGCCGACGCTCACCGCGACCATCGGGTAGGTCTCGGTCTTGAACTTTCGAATGAGGGCGTCCGAGTCGGCGACATCCGAGGTGATGACCTCGGCATAGCGGCCTTTCAGTTCCGGGTGTAGCTCGTTCAGGTACTGGGCCAGGCGCGCCGCATGGTGCTTGGTGATGGCGAAGACGATGGCCTTGCCCGGTCCGGGGTCCTGGCCAGGCGCAAGCTCTTTGTAGTGCTCCCAGGCGAGACGGTCGAACTCTTCCATCATCAGCCGGTTGGTCGCCTCGTTGGTGAAGCGGCGTTCGAACTCGGCGGGGTCGTAATGCTCACCGTCGACGTCGGCGCCCTCAGCGAGGATCTCGGTGATGCCGGTGGCGAAGCGGTAGGGCACGAGGTACCCGTCGCGGAACGCCTCCTGGATGGGGTAGGAGAAGTCCGGCTTGCCCGGCTCGCACTGGTAGAAGTCGTAGGTGTTGCGCTCGATGTAGTTGGCCGGCGTGGCGGTGAGCCCGATGTGGATGGCGTCGAACTTGGTGAGCGCCGTCTGCCAAGCGCCGTAGATGGAGCGGTGGCACTCGTCGGCGATGACCACGTCGAAATAGCCCGCGGTGTACTCGTCGACCCGCCCGATCATCGTCTGCAATAGCGCGACCGTGATCTGCTGCTCTTGGCGCTCCATTCCGGGCCGCAGCCAGTAGCTCGAATGGGCCGGGAGCAGATCCTGGATCGCCTCGATGGCCTGCTTGGCGAGCTGGTCTCGGTCGACGAGGAAGAGAACGCGTTCGGCCCAGCCCGCTTGAAACAGGCGCTTGAGGTACAGGCAAATGAGGTCGGTCTTCCCCGTGCCCGTGGGAAGCTCGAGCAGAAAGCGGCGCTTGCCGAGTTCGAGGGCATGGTCGAGGGCGCGCATCGCCTCGGCCTGGTAGGGCCGCAACGTGCGCGTCTCACCCTGGCGGATGTAGTACTCGAGATTCTCGACCGTAGCGAGCGGTTGCCGGCTGCTTCGCATCTCCACTAGGCGCTCGAGATCTCGCCGCGAGAAGAAGCCGGTGATGGGCCGGGCGTCGTCGTTTTGCCAGTCCCAGAAATAGGTGAGTTCCCCGTTGGTGAGGAAGATGAAGGGCGCCCCGAGGGCCTTCGCGTAAGGCAGGGCCTGCTGCTTGGCCACGTAGGGGTTGATCGCGTTCCTTTTGGCCTCGATCACGGCGAGCGGACGGCCGCGCTGGTCTAGGAGGACGTAGTCGGCTCGGCCGTACGAGACCTGTTCTCCGTCCGAGGAGATACTGCTTGAGCCGGGGGCGCCTTCCGCGATCCGCCCTGGTAGTTCTCGGGCCGTGACCTCGGTACGCACTTGGGATTTGTCCGCGGGATCCCACCCGGCGTCCCGGAGAAGTTGGTCGATCATGATCCTGGCGTCGGACTCCTTCGTGTACCCAGCCATGCGCTTCTCCCCTCATGCCCTGGCGGGCTCTGCATCCTTCGTGCCAGGTTCGTTAAGCACCCCGTATCGGCGTAGCCAGTTTGTCAAGGTCTGGTGGCTGGGGAGGCCCAGCAACCGCGCGGCCTGGGTCTTGTTCCCGTGGGCTTCTGCCATGGCCCGTTCCAGATAATGTCGTGCCACCGTAGCCAGGATCTCGGGCAGGTTCAGCCCCTCTCCCAGCGGCCGCCCCAGGATGGCGTCTTCGGATGCTCCCGGAGCCGGTAGGATCGCCTCCCGGACGTCTTCCTCGTCGATGGTTGATCCTGTCGCCCAGATGGCTGCACGGTGGAGCGTGTTCAGTAGCTCCCGCACGTTTCCCGGCCAGGTATGCGCAAGGAGAAGCTTTTTTGCACCAGCGGAAAGTTTCTTGCGACGATAGGCCGGGTCGTTGGCGTTCTCGTTGTTGATGTTCTCCAGCAGATGTTCAACGAGAAGGCTCACGTCCCCTTTCCGGTCTCGGAGAGGAGGCAGGCGAAGAATGACAACGGCCAGTCGGTAGAAGAGGTCCGATCGGAAGCGGCCGGCGGCCACCTCGTCCATCAGGCTTCGGTTCGTGGCCGCAATGACCCGAACGTCTACGGGGATGGGTTTGCTCGAACCGACCCGGACGATTTCCTTCTCCTGCAGGGCACGTAGGAGCTTTACCTGCGCTGCGGGCGGAAGTTCGCCGACCTCATCCAGGAAGAGCGTCCCGCCCTGGGCTTCTTCGAAGTACCCCTTGCGGGCCCGGCTCGCCCCCGTGAACGCGCCCTTCTCGTGGCCAAACAGCTCGGCTTCAACGAGTTCCGACGGTATGGCGCCGCAGTTGATGGCGACGAAGGGCATGTCCCGCCGAGGACTTGCCTTGTGGATGGCCCTGGCAAGCAGTTCCTTGCCGGTTCCGGATTCGCCCTCGATCACCACCGAGACCGATCGTGGCGCCACGCGCCGGGCCTTGGCAATGAGCCGCTTCATCACGGTGCTTCTGTGGATGATGTCGGAGAACTCCGGGGCCTCGGGAGGGAGCCCTTCGCTGAGCCGCTCCAGCTTCCTGTCTGATCGCTCCAAAAGGTCGGGGAGGAAGTCGGCGGAGATGTCGAACGGAAAGGAGACGGTGCGTACGCCCTCCTGCGGAGAAGACTCGATCAGTTCTGCCGGAAACCGGGTCTTGGCGAGGATGATCCACACGGCCGCCATGGCCGGCGTACCCGGGCTCAGATGAAACGCGAGTGTCGGTGGGGGAGAGATCTTTTCCAAAAAGTCCGACAGGGCTTGTGTCGCCGCTTCGTAAATCTTCCCGAACTCCGTAGGCCTCGTGAGAGTGACTTGCCGGAGAGTCAGGAGCGCGGAGGTGCGCGCCTGGAGCCACCTAACGTAGCCCCCCGCTTCCTCTTCGGGGTAGTTGTTCAGGAGCAACACGCGCTCGTAAGCCCGCCCGGCCACCGCCTGCGCGATGGGCCCAAGGCCGACCGCCGGATCCCCCTGGGAAGCCCGAAGATCCGTTCTTCCGATCCAAGCAACGAGGGCGCTCGCCATACAGCCTCCCGTGGGGAGTCCCCGAGGCATTGTAGCAACGTTCTTTACACCCTGGGAAACAACCTTACCTTGAACCCGCT
>NZ_BAAHXI010000101.1:0-7458 GCF_054656955.1 Deferrisoma palaeochoriense | reverse complement strand
TCGTCTCTGTTTAGCCACCGGAGTAATGAGAAGATGCCTCTTTCCCTCCTGAACGGCAGAACCGGCGGAAAACTCAAACCGGGGTTCCCCTTCATGCTGCACCGCGTTATCATGCCGGCGCCGGCACGAGACACCGCTTCGCCGAAAGGGTTCCCACGATGGCCGAGACCGCCCGCCCCGAGCGCATTCTGATCAAGAAGTACGCGAACCGCCGGCTCTACGACACCCACCACAGCCGGTACGTGAACCTCAAGCAGATCGCGGAACTGGTAAAAGAGGGCCACACCGTGGAGGTGGTGGACGCCACCACGGGCGAGGACCTCACCAAGGTGATCCTCACCCAGATCATCCTGGAGGAGGAGAAGGACCGCCGCGACCTTCTGCCCGTGGGGTTCCTGCACCAGCTCATCCAGTACGGGGAGTCCGCCTACGAGGAGTTCCTCCAGAGCGTGTTCTCGGCCGGCATGGCGGCCTACCGGAACGCCCAGCAGCAGATGGAGGCCGTGTGGCGCACCTGGATGGGCCCCTGGGCCACCCCGCCGACCCCGGATCAGGAGATCGAGACCCTGAAACGGCGCATCGCCGAACTGGAGGAGCGGCTGGCCGAGCGCGGCCGCAAGGCGAAGCGGTAAAGGGCCCCGACGCCCCTCTATTCTCCATTCTCCATTCCCCATTCCCGATTCCCCGCCTTCCCCCCTTGACACGGCCCGCAGGACTGTGCAGGATTTCCTGCATCACGACCTCATAAGCAGGAGTTCCTGCCGATGCGCACCCGCCCGCGTCCCCGGGACCGCGTGCTCGCCTTCGCCCAGGCCCACCCCCAGGAGGCCAGCTATCTAACGGCCCGGGAACTGGGGGAGCGGCTCGGGATCAGCGAGTCCACCGTGATCCGGGCCGTCCAGGCCGCCGGGTTCGAGGGATACCCCGAGTTCCAGCGCCGGCTCCGCCAGGGGCTCGTGGGCCGCCGCAGCGCGGCGGAGCGGCTGGCGATCCACGGCGACCCCCTCTCGCGCTCCTTTTCCCGCGACATCGAGAACCTCAAGGAAACCTGGGCTGACATGCCCAAGGGGGCCTTCTGGCAGGCGGCCCATCTTCTGGCCGGGGCGCCCCGGGTGTGGGTGTTCGGGCTTCGCATGAGCCACGCCACCGCCGTGGTGCTCGAGCTGGGGCTGTCGTTCCTGGGCGTCAACGCCCGGCTCCTGGCCCCCCGCACGGCCGACGTGTGGGACCAGTTCGCCCGGGTCGGGGCCGGCGACGTGGTGGTGGCCGTGAGCTTCCCCCGCTACACCCGCATCGCGGTGGAGGGTACCGCCCTGGCCCGGCGCCAGGGGGCCACCGTGATCGCCATCACCGACGGCCCCGACTCCCCCCTGGCCCCCCACGCCCAGGTGCTGCTGCCCGCGGCCTACGGCATCGACGGGTACGTGGAGAGCTTCACGGCCTCGATCAGCCTGGCCCAGGCCCTGTTGCTCGCCGTGGGGGAGCTCCGGGGCGAGGAGGGCCGAAAGGCCCTGGAGGCCCGGGAGGCGATCTGGGCCGCCCAGCGGGTGTACTGGTCCCCCGACGACGAGGAGCCGGCGATCCGCCCGGCCGGGGAGGCCCGGGAGACCGGGTAGCCGGCGCGGCCGAACCGAGGAGGAAGCCCCGTGGAACCGCTCATCATCACCGCGGCCATCACCGGAAGCCGCACCCCCCGGGAGAAATGCCCCCACATCCCGATCCTGCCCGAGGAGATCGCGGACTCGGCGGTCGAGGCCGTGCGGGCCGGGGCGGCCGTGGTGCACATCCACGTGCGCGACCCGGAAACCGGGCTCGGCACCCAGGACGAGGAACTCTACCGCCGGGTGCTCGACCGGATCCGCGCCGCCGGGGTGGATCCGGTCGTCTGCCTCACGACGAGCGGCATCCCCGGCCGGAACCTGGCCTACGACGCCCGGTTCATCCCGCTGCGGTTCCGGCCGGAACTCGCGAGCTTCGACGCGGGCAGCCTCAACGTGGGCGACGGGGTGTTCCTGAACCCCCCGGAGTTCCTGCGGGAGCTCGCCCGGCGCATGAGGGAGGCCGGCACCAAGCCCGAGCTCGAGATCTTCGACACGGGCATGATCGGCAACTGCCTGCGGCTCCGGGACGAGGGGCTCCTGGACCCGCCGCTCCATTTCCAGTTCGTCCTGGGGGCGCCCGGCGGGGCCCCGGCCACGCCCAAGGCGCTCCTGCACATGGTGGAATCGATCCCGCCGGGGTCCACCTGGAGCTCCATCGGGGTGGGCCGGGGGCATCTGCCGGTCATGCTCACCACCCTGGCCCTGGGGGGCCACGTGCGGGTGGGGCTCGAGGACAACGTGTACTACCACCGGGGGGTGCTGGCCCGGTCCAACGCCCAGCTCGTGGAGCGGGTGGTCCGGCTCGCCGCCGAGATCGGTCGGCCCGTGGCCACCCCCGACCAGGCCCGCGAGATCCTGTCCCTGGGGCGGCGCACGGCCGACCCCGCAGACTCCCCGTAGCGGAGGGGCATCATGGCGCTTGCAGCGGCAAAACCCGACCGTAATCCCGAGCAGCCGGTCACCGCTTCCCACGAACCCCCGGAACCCGCGCCCGCCCGGGAAGACCACGTGTTCTACCGCTCGCCCGGCAAGCGCTACCCGAAGGCGGTCAAGGCCGAGGGGGTGTGGATCTGGGACGAGACCGGCAAGCGCTACCTCGACGGCTCGTCGGGGGCCTGCGTGGTGGCCATCGGCCACGGGGTGCCCGAGATCCGGGAGGCCGCGCTGGCCCAGTTCGACCGCATCGCCTTCGCCCACGGGTCCCAGTTCACCACCGAGGCGTGCCAGGAGATGGCGGCCCGGGTGGCCGCGCTCTCCGCGAACCCCGAGCTGGACAAGGTGTACTTCGTGTCGGGGGGCTCCGAGGCCGTGGAGACCGCGGTCAAGATGGCCCGCCAGTACTGGCGAGAGCGGGGCATGCCCGAGCGCTACAAGGTGGTGAGCCGGTGGACCGCGTACCACGGCAACACGGCCGGGGCGCTCGCCCTGGGCGGCCACACGAGCCGCCGGGCCCCCTATATGCCGCTCATCCTCCACACCCCCCACATCGAGCCCTGCTACTGCTACCGGTGCCCGTTCCACCGCAGCCCGGCCACCTGCGAACTGGAGTGCGCCGAGGCCCTGGAACGGGCCGTGCGCTACGAGGGCCCGGACTCCATCGCGGCCTTCATCGCCGAGCCCGTGGTGGGGGCCACGGCCGGGGCCCTGGTGCCCCCGGCCGGGTACTGGCCCCGGATCCGGGAGATCTGCGACCGCTACGGGATCCTCCTGATCGCCGACGAGGTGATGACCGGCGTGGGCCGCACCGGCCGGCCCCTGGCCCTGGAGCGCTGGGGGGTGAGCGCCGACCTGGTGGTGCTGGCCAAGGGGCTCTCGTCGGGGTACGCGCCCATCGGCGCCGTGCTCGCCCACCGGAAGATCCACGACGCCATCCGCTCGGGCTCCGGCCGGTTCGTCCACGGCCACACCTACGGGCAGCATCCCGTGAGCATGGCCGTGGGAGCGGCCGTGCTCCGGTACATGGAGGAGCACGACCTGGTGGCCCGGTCCGACGCCATGGGCCGGGTGCTCCTGGCCCGGCTGCGCCAGGAACTGGGCCACCATCCCCACGTGGGGGACATCCGGGGGGTGGGGCTCTTCGTGGGGGTGGAGTTCGTGGCCGACCGGGAGACCCGCGAGCCCTTCCCGGCCGAACGCAAACTCGCCGAGCGCATCGGCGCCGAGGCGTTCCGGCGGGGACTCGTGACCTATCCGGGCAGCGGTTCGGTGGACGGCACCCGCGGCGACCACGTGCTCCTGTGCCCGCCGTTCGTGATCCGGGAGCACGAAATCGACATCCTGGTCTCGACCTTGACCGAGGCCGTGGAGAAGGTGACCGGCGTCCGGGCGGGCTGAGGGGTTGTGCTTCGGCAATCCTGGGCTACATTTGACAGCCCGCGGCCGTTTCGGGTAGATCAACCAAACCTTTGATCCGGGGAAATGGCCGTTTCGTTCCCGGGCCGCCTGGCCCACAGCCGCGAAGGAGGGATCACCATGAAGAAACTCGCCGTACTCGCCCTGGCCCTGGGGGTCTGCGCCCTTGGGGTGCCCGAAGCCTCGGCCAAGATGCGCTACGTCACCATCGGCACCGGCGGCGTGACCGGGGTGTACTATCCCACGGGCGGCGCCATCAGCAAGATGGTCAACAAGAAGCGCAAGGAGTACAACCTGCGGGTCACCGTGGAGTCCACGGCCGGGTCGGTGTTCAACGTGAACGCCATCATGAACGGCGACCTGGAGTTCGGCATCGTCCAGTCCGACCGGCAGTACCAGGCCTGGAATGGCCTGGCCGAATGGGAGGGCAAGCCCCAGAAGAAACTCCGGGCCGTCTTTTCGATCCACCCCGAGTCGGTCACCCTGGTGGCGGCCGTGGACTCCGGGATCAAAACGATCTATGACCTCAAGGGCAAGATCGTGAACATCGGCAACCCCGGTTCCGGCCAGCGCCAGAACTCCATCGACGCCCTCACGGCGGCCGGCATCGACTGGGAGAAGGACATCCGGGCCGAGGGCTTGAAGGCCGCCGAGGCCCCCGGCATGCTCCAGGACGGCCGGATCGACGCCTTCTTCTACACCGTGGGCCACCCCAGCGGGGCCATCAAGGAGGCCACGGCCGGCGCCCGCAAGGTGCGGTTCGTGGAGATCCCGGCCGAGGTGGTGAAGAAGCTCACCGACAAGTACCCTTACTACGCGGCCTCCAAGATCCCGGTGGAGTTCTACCCCGGGGCCGAGAACAAGGAGGACGTGCCCACCTTCGGCGTGAAGGCCACGCTCTGCACCTCGATCGACGTGCCCGAGGACATCGTGTACGCGATCACCAAGGAGGTGTTCGACAATTTTGAGGAGTTCAAGAAACTCCACCCCGCCTACAAGGTGCTGACCAAGGAGAGCATGCTCCAGGGGCTGAGCGCGCCCCTGCACCCGGGCGCCGAGAAGTACTTCCGGGAGGTGGGCCTCCTGAAGTAGCCGGCCCCACACCGGGGGAGGGTTCCGCACCCTCCCCCGCTTTCCTGTTTCCGCAGCGATCCGGGCGGGCCCGCCACTGGCGGGACCCGCCCTCGTGTTCGAGCCCTTGGAGAGAAAGCCCCGGAGATCGTCATGGCCCAGACGCCCCCCGACGTGGAGATCCCCGACGAGAACCTGGCCCAGCGGCTCAAGGAGGAGGAGGAGCTGGGGCTCCGCCGGCCCCAGGGCTGGCAGCGGTGGCTCGTGCCGGCCATCGCGCTCACGTGGAGCCTGTTTCAGCTTTCCATCGCAAGCTGGCTCCTCCTCGATTCCACCTACATCCGGGCCATCCACCTGGCGTTCGCCTTCGCGATCGTGTTTCTGTCGTACCCGACGCTCCGGCGCACCGTGCGGATCCCAGGGCTTCGGTGGCTGGGGGAGAAGCGCAAAATCCCCTGGATCGACATGGCGCTCGCGCTGGCGGCGGTCGTGGCCGCCGTGTACATCGCCTGGGACTACGAGGGCGTGTCCGCCCGGCTCGGCATCCCCAATGCCCGGGACACCCTGTTCGGCATCGCCCTCGTGCTCTTCCTCCTCGAGGCCTCCCGCCGGGTGCTGGGGCCGGCCATGCCGATCATCGCCGGCGCGTTCACCCTGTACGCGTTTTTCGGGCCCTACATGCCCGACGTGATCGCGTTCAAGGGGGTGAGCCTCGACCGGTACGTGAGCCAGATCTCCATGAGCACCGAGGGGATCTACGGCATCCCGCTCGACGTGTCGGCCACGGTGGTGTTCCTGTTCGTGCTCTTCGGGGCCATGTTGGAAAAGGCCGGGGGCGGCCGGTTCTTCATCGATCTCGCCATGAGCCTCCTGGGCCGCTACAAGGGCGGGCCGGCCAAGGCCGCGGTGATGTCGAGCGGGCTCACCGGGCTCGTCTCCGGCTCGTCCATCGCCAACGTGGTGACCACGGGCACCTTCACGATCCCGCTCATGAAAAAGGTGGGCTACCCCCCCACCAAGGCCGCGGCCATCGAGGTGGCCGCGAGCACCGACGGCCAGATCATGCCGCCCATCATGGGGGCGGCCGCGTTCATCATCGCCGAGTACGTGAACGTGCCGTACCTCGAGGTGTGCAAGGCCGCGGCCATCCCGGCCTTCGCCTCCTACGCCACGCTCTTTTACCTGACCCACATCGAGGCCTCGAAGCTGGGCCTCAAGGGGCTGCCCAAGGAGGAGCTTCCGAGCTTTTTCCGAACCCTCCTCTCCGGGCTCCACTACCTGATCCCGCTTTTCGTGCTCCTCTACGAGCTCATCATCCCCCGGCACTCGCCCGACCTCGCCGCGTTCCGGGCCATCCTGGTGCTCGCGGCCGTGATGCTCCTGCAGCACCCGGTGCGGGCCTGGCGGCAGGGGAGCGACGTGGCCGCGGCGCTGCGCCGCTCGGCCACCGACGTCCTGAACGGCCTCGTGGCCGGCGCCCGGAACATGGTGAGCGTGGCCGTCGCCACGGCCGCGGCCGGCATCATCGTGGGCGTGGTGACCATGGGCCTCGGGGGGCTCATCACCGACGTCATCGACACCCTGAGCCGGGGCAACATCTACCTCATGCTCGCCATCACGGCGTTCGCGAGCCTCATTATGGGCATGGGGCTTCCCACCACGGCCACCTACATCGTGATGGCGGCGCTGACGGCCCCGGCCATCGTGCAGATCGCCGAGTGGAACGGGTTCTTCGTGCCCATCATCGCGGCCCACCTGTTCTGCTTCTACTTCGGCATCCTGGCCGACGACACCCCGCCCGTGGGCCTCGCGGCCTACGCGGCCGCGGCCATCGCCAAAAGCCCCCCCATCCCCACGGGATTCCAGGGGTTCATGTACGACATCCGCACCGCGATCCTGCCGTTCATGTTCGTCCTGAACCACGACCTGATCCTGTGGGAGATCACGAGCTGGCCGCTGGCCCTCCTGATCTTCGTCGCCACCTGCATCGGGGCGTTCGCCTTCGCCTCGGCGACCCAGGGATGGTTCATCACCTGGAACCGCTGGTACGAGGTGCCGCTCCTGCTCGCCGTGACGCTGATCATGATGCGGCCCGACTGGACCGCGCACCTCGTGGGGCTCCCCCACGAGCAGCGCTACTACATGTACCTGGTGGGCCTGGGGGTGCTGGGGCTCGTGTATCTCCTGCAAAAGCCCCGGGCGGCCCGCGCCGCATCGAGCGCCGCGTGAGGGGAACCCCTATCCCAAGCGTCGGGGGCGCCACCCCGCCCCGGGGCGGTGAGGGAAGTTCCCGGTCTACAATACCATTCTCTACCCGCCCCCTCTCTCGCCGCAACCGGGCCAGGCGTTTCGGCACCGCGTGCGGCAGGGCCGCCACTAAGACGGCCACATACACATTCTCCAAGTGCTGGCCGACGTGGACTGGTGGGGGGTG
>NZ_BAAHXI010000100.1:0-7681 GCF_054656955.1 Deferrisoma palaeochoriense | reverse complement strand
AATCGTGCCGGCCCTCAAAATGGGGCGCGGGGTGAGGGCCCCGGGGGGGTGAATTATTATCGACCACCGGGCGCCCCCCCCGCGGGCGCCCCCCCCCCCGCCGCCGGGCCTCCCCCCCCCCCGGGGGGGCCGGGGCCCGGGGCGCGCCCCGCCCGCTTCCGGCGCCATGACCGACTCCCCCCCGTTCCTCCCCACCGATTTCCACGCCGGCCTGCTGGACGCCGTGGACGACGCCGTGTTCGTCCACCACCCGGCCGACGGCCGCATCCTCTACGTGAACCGGGCCGCCTGCGAGCTCTACGGGTGGTCCCGGGAAGAGATGCTCGACCTCCAGATCGGCGACCTGAGCGAGGGCACGCCTCCCTACTCCCAGGCGGACGCCGCGGCCTGGGTCCGGAAGACCCGCCTCGAGGGTCCCCAGCGGTTCGAGTGGAGGGCCCGGGCCCGGGACGGGCGGGTGTTCTGGGTGGAGGTGTGCCTGCGCCGGGCCGAGGTCCGGGGCGCCGACCTCGTGGTGGCGAGCGTCCGGGACATCGACCAGACCAAACGGGTGCGGGACGAGCTCAGCCTGGCCCGGGAGCGGATGAACGCGGCCTTCGAGCACGCCCCCGTGGGGATGAGCATCGCGACCCCCGAGGGGGTGTTCCTGCGGGTGAACCCGGCCCTGTGCCGCATGCTGGGGCGCAGCCGGGAGGATCTCGTGGGGAGCACGTTCGACCGCCACACCCACCCCGAGGACCGGGAGGTGAGCCGGGAGTGCCTGGAACGGCTCGTGGCCGGCGAGGTGCCCTTCTACAGCCTCCGGAAGCGCTATGTGCGCCCCGACGGCACCGACGCCTGGGTCGAGACCCACGCCTCGCTGGTGCGCGACGCCGAGGGGAGGCCGCTCCACGTGCTGTGCCAGATGGTGGACCTCTCGCTCCAGCGGGCGGCCGAGGTGGAGCGCGAAAAGCTTCAGCACCGGCTGCGGCGCTCCCAGCTCCTGGAGGCCATGGGCCGGCTCGCGGCCGGGGTGGCCCACGAGTTCAACAACATCCTGGGGAGCATCCTCGGCGCCGCCTACGTGGGGCGGCTCGACCTTCCGGCCACGAGCCCGGCCCGGGAGGAGTTCGACCGGATCGCCGGGCTGTGCAAGCGGGGGGGCGAGATCACCCAGCGGCTCCTGGCCGTGGCCCGGCGCGAGGCGGGCCCCCCGGGGACGGCCTCGGTGGGGGAGTGCCTCGAGGAGATCCGGGTGCTCCTGGAGCACACGCTCCCGAAGACCATCGCCCTGCGGTTGGAGGTGGAGCCCGGCCTCCCGCCGGTGGCCGCGGACGCGGCGGGGCTCACCTCGGTGCTCCTGAACCTGTGCCTCAACGCCCGCGACGCCATGCCCCGGGGGGGCACCCTGCGGATCCGGGCCGCCCGAAGCGACCGGGACGGTTCCCGGGGCGTGGCGATCGAGGTCCAGGACACCGGTGCCGGGGTGGCGCCCGAGATCCGGGACCAGATTTTTGAGCCGTTCTTCACCACCAAATCCGAGGGCCACGGCGCCGGGCTGGGGCTGGCCGAAGCCCACGCCTCGGTGAGCGCGTGGGGGGGAGACCTGGACCTTGCGGCCACGGGCCCGGGGGGAAGCACGTTCCGGGTGTGGCTGCCCGAGGCCTCCGGGGCGCCCGAGGAGCCGGCCCCCGCCCCGCCGCGGCAGGAGCCCGGCCATCCCCTGACCCCCGCTCCGGTGCTCGTGGTGGAGGACGAGGAGGGGGTCGGGGACCTCGTGGAGGTGGTCCTCTCCCGGTCCGGGTACCGGGTGGAGCGGACCCGCACGGGGCTCGAGGCCCTGGAGCGGCTTCGCCAGGGGGAACCCCCGGGGCTCCTGGTGCTCGACCTCATTCTCCCCGAGTTCGACGGGACCCGCCTCTACCGGGTGGTGCGGGGGCTCCTGCCCGAGCTGCCGGTGGTCGTGATCACGGGCCGGGAGGACCTGGCCGCCAAGGCCGTGCCGCCGGGCTGCCCGGTGCTCGCAAAACCCTTCGGCGGCGACGAGTTCCTGCGGGCGGTGGAGGAGGCCCTCCGGCCGGCCGAGCCGGCAAGAGGCGCGGGCCCCTGAGGTCCCCGATGTCCCTTCGGTCGTTTCCGAGATTCGCACCCATGCGCCGTCTGATCGCCCTGCTCCTCCTGACCCTCACCCCGCTTGCCGCCGCCGCGGCCGGGCCGGTCCACCACGAGCTGCGGGTCCGGCTCGACCCCGTGGCCGGCACCCTGGAGGCCGAGGATCGGGTCGGCCTGCCCGGGGCCCTCCGGGCGGTGGAGTTCCGGCTCCACGGGGACCTGGAGCTCCTGGAGCCCGCGGCCGAGCGGATCGGCGCCGAAGGGCTTTGGGCCCGGTACCGGCTCGAGCCCCCGACGCCCGCGACGGACCTCCGGTTCCGGTACCGGGGCCCCATCCGCCACCCGCTCTCCGATCCCGAGGACTACGCCCGGGGGTTTCGCACCACCCCGGGGCGGATCTCGGAGGAGGGGGTGTACCTATCGGGGGCGAGCGGCTGGTACCCGGCCTTCGGGGACGGGCTCGTGACCTTCCGGCTCGAGGCCGAGATGCCCCCCGGCTGGCGCGCCGTGAGCCAGGGGGGCGGGGACCCCGGGGGCGAGGGGCCGGCCCGGTGGTCCTGCGAGGTGCCCCAGGACGAGATCTTCCTCGTGGCCGCGCCGTGGTACCTGTACCGCCGGCCGGCCGGCCGGGCCGAGATGCAGGCCTACCTGCGGCAGGACGACCCCGGGCTCGCCCAGAAGTACCTGGAGGCCGGGGTGTCGTACCTGGGGCTCTACAGCGAGCTCATCGGGCCCTACCCCTATCCCAAGTTCGCCCTGGTGGAGAACTTCTGGGAGACCGGGTGGGGCATGCCGTCGTTCACGCTCCTGGGGCCCCGGATCCTCCGGTTCCCGTTCATCCTCCACTCCTCGTTCCCCCACGAGATCCTCCACAACTGGTGGGGGAACGGGGTGTTCGTGGACTACGAGGCCGGGAACTGGTGCGAGGGGCTCACGGCGTACCTGGCCGACCACCTGATCCAGGAGAACCGGGGCGCCGGGGCCGAGTACCGCCAGACCACGCTCCAGAAGTACGCCGACTACGCGGCCCGGGGCCGGGACCTCCCGCTTCGGGCGTTCACGGCCCGCCACAGCTCCTCGTCCGAGGCGGTGGGGTACGGCAAGGGGCTCATGGTGTTCCACATGCTCCGCCGCCGCCTGGGCGACGGGGTGTTCGTCGAGGGGCTCCGGCGGCTCTACCGCGACCACCGGTTCCGCCGGGCCTCCTGGGACGACGTGCGCTCGGCCTTCGAGGCGGCATCGGGCCGGGACCTCGCGGGCTTTTTCGGGGCGTGGGTGGACCGGCCGGGCGCCCCCGACCTGGAGCTCCGGCGGGCCGAGGCCCGCCGGCGGGGTGGGCGGTGGAAGGTGGAGATCGAGCTTCTGCAGCGCCAGCCCGAGGCGGCGTATCCCCTGCGGGTGCCCGTGGCCGTGACCCTGGAAGGGGAGCCGCGGGCCCGGTGGGTCGAGGTGGAGCTCGAGGGGCGGTTCGGGGCCTGGGAGGGGTGGTTCGAGGCCCGGCCCCTGCGGCTCGACGTGGACCCGGCCTACGACTGCTTTCGCCGGCTCGACCCCCGGGAGATCCCGCCGGCCCTGAGCGGGGCCTTCGGCGCCGACCGGGTGGCCGTGGTGCTCCCCTCGGCCGCCGGCGAGGGGCTGCGCCGGGCCTACGAGGAGGCGGCCCGGGCCTGGGCCCAGGGCCAGGAGGGCGCCTGGGAGGTGATCCCCGACACCGAGCCCCTGCCCGAGGCGGGGGCGGTGTGGATCCTGGGGTGGGAGAACCGCCACCTCGGGGCCTTCGCCGAGGCGGCCCGGGAGTACGGGGTGGTCTTTTCGGAGCAGGGGGTGGCCTGGGACGGCAACGGGGCCCACCGGCCCAGCGACACCGCCGTGCTCGTGGTCCGGCAACCGGGGAACCCCGGCGCCGTGCTCGCCTTCGTGGCCGCACCCGAGGCCGCGTTGCCGGGGCTCACCCGGAAGCTTCCCCACTACCACAAATACAGCTTCCTCGTGTTCGAGGGCGACGAGCCCGCCAACGTGGCCAAGGGCCGCTGGCCGGTCACCGACTCGCCCCTCACGGCCCAGTTGGGCGAGGCCCCCGCGGCCCGGGCGGCCCTGCCCGAGCGGGAGCCCCTGGCCCGGCCGCCGCCGGCCTTTTCCGCCGAACGGCTGCGGCAGACCGTGGAGTTCCTGGCCGCGCCCGAGCGGGACGGCCGGGGGTTCGGCACCCCGGGCCTCGACGCGGCGGCCGACTGGATCGCCCGCCGGATGGCCGAGGCCGGGCTCGAGCCGGCCGGGGACGGGGGCGCGTGGTTTCAGGCGTTCCGGGCCGTGGGGGGGGAGCCCGCGCGGGAGGCGGTGCTCCGGAACGTGGTGGGCCGGGTGCCCGGAGCCGATCCGGAGCTCCGGGACACGGCCGTGGTGGTGGGGGCCCACTACGACCACCTGGGCTACGGCTGGCCCGACGCCCGGGCCGAGGACCGGGGGAAGCTCCACCCCGGGGCCGACGACAACGCGAGCGGGGTCGCGGCGCTTCTGGAACTGGCCCGGGCGGTGGCCGGCGCCCGGCCGGCCCGCACCGTGGTGTTCGTGGCGTTCGCGGGGGAGGAGGCCGGCCGGCTGGGCTCGAAGCACTTCGTGGCCCAGGGCCGGCCGGTGCCGCCGGATCGGACCCTGGCCATGGTGAACCTGGACACCGTGGGCCGTCTGGGCGACGGGAAGCTTCTCGTGCTCGGCACCGGCACGGCCCGGGAGTGGGTGCACATCGCCAACGGCGCGGGCTACGTGACGGGCGTGCGGGTGGAGCCCGTGGCCCGGGACGTGGGGGGGAGCGACCAGGTGAGCTTCGTGGAGGCCGGGGTCCCCGCGGTGCAGCTCTTCACGGGGCCCCACGCCGACTACCACCGGCCCACCGACACCCCGGACAAGCTCGACTACACCGGGCTGGTGCGGGTGGTCGAGGTGGCCCGGGAGTTCGTGGCCTACCTGGCCGACCGCCGGGAACCCCTCACGCCGGCGGACGCGAAGGCCCCGACCCCGGCCGGCCCGGGCCGGCGGAAGGTGAGCCTCGGCACCGTGCCGGACTTCGCCTTCCCGGGCCCCGGGGTGCGGCTCTCGGGGGTGACCCCGGGCTCCCCGGCCGAGGCGGCCGGCCTCGAGGAGGGGGACGTGATCGTGGGGCTGGGATCCGAGGAAATCCAGAGCCTGGCCGACCTGGGCCGGGCCCTCAAGGCCCACGCCCCGGGCGACCGGGTGGAGGTGGTCTACCGCCGGAACGGCGAGGAACGGCGGGTGGAGGTGGAGCTCCAGGAGAGGTGAGGGGGGCGAGACCGTTGGGACGCTAGGACGCGTGGACGTGCGGACGTTAAGGCGGGGCGGCTAGGTAGCCGGCGGGAACGAAGGCCGTCCGTCGTAGGGCGTTCGTCGTTGGGCGTCGGGCTGAAACGACCTACGACCTACGACCCACGGCAGTTCCCCCGTCCTCGCGTCCCAACGTCCCGGCGTCCGCACGAAAAAAGCCGGCCCATCGGGCCGGCTTTTTTCTACTCACACCAAGAGCGGCCGTAGGTTCGTACGACCCTCCGCGGAGCCTCGGGTTGCCGCCGAAGCACCCGCCGCCACGCCGCGAACCGCCGCTGGGTCTCCCGGGCGAACCGGTAGGCCGCCTCGGGGGCAAGGGTCAGCGTGGTCAGGACCACGGCGGTCACGAGGGTGGGAAGCACGGCGACAACGATCTCCATTCAAGGCTCCTTCCGGGCGGCCAGCGGCGCCCGTCGGTGGGATTCGGCGGGGAGGATAAGGATTTCGCCGCCCCGTGTCAAGGGAAAAGAGGAGTGGAAAGGTAGTCTATGGCTGGGCGGCTAGGCGGCGAGGCGGCTAGGCGGCGGAGAGGCCGTTCGTCGTTTGTCGTTCATCGTTGGTCGTTGGGCTGAAACGACCTACGACCCACGACCCGCGACCTCCGGCAGTTCCCCGATTCACGGCAGTTGACCCGTCCCAACGCTCCCCACACCCCCTCCGGCAGCTCCGTCTCGCCGTGCCCCAGCACCCCCAGGAGCCGCACCTCGGGGTAGGCCGCGAGCACCTCGGGGTTCGTGGCCTCGGCCGGGGTCGAGGGGGGCTGGGTGGCCGAGAGCACGGTGCCCAGGAGCTCGACGCCCCGGTCCCGGAGGTAGCGGGCCGAAAGGAGGGTGTGGTTGATCGTGCCGAGCCCGAGCCGGCCCACGAGGAGCACCGGAAGCCCCCGGCCCCCGATCCAGTCGGCGAAGAGCAGGCCCTCGGCAAAGGGCACGAGGAGCCCGCCCGCCCCCTCGACGACCACCAGGTCGTGGCCCGCCGCGAGCTCGGCGAGGCGCCGGTCCACCACGACCGGGTCCACGGCGCGGCCCTCCCGCCGGGCGGCCACGGCCGGGGCCAGGGGCTCCCGAAACCGAAACGGGCAGATCCGGTCCAGGGGCTCGGCGCACCCGGCGGCCGCGGCCAGGGCCAGGGCGTCGGCCGGCCGGTCCGGGTCGTCGCACCCGGTCTCGGCGGGTTTCAACACCCCCACCCGAAGGCCGCGGGCCACCAGGCCCCGGGCCAGGGCGCAGGCCACCCGGGTCTTCCCGACCCCGGTGTCGGTGCCGGCCACCACGAGGGCCCGGGGGAACGCGGGGGTCATGCGGCCGCCTCGGCCTCGCGCCGGCGCAGATCGGCGAGCGCCTCCACCAGGGCGTCCACGTCTGCGGGGTCGTGCTCGCTCGACACCGTGATCCGAAGCCGGCTCGTGCCCTGGGGCACCGTGGGGGGGCGGATCGGGTGCACCCAGAACCCCCGGTCCCAGAGCGCCTGGGCCCAGGCCAGGGCCGCCCCGTTGGAGCCCAGCACCACCGGAACGATGGGGGTCGGGTGGTCGTCCACGGCGAACCCGGCCTCCCGGAGCCCCTCCCGGAGCCGCCGGACCCGGGCCCCGAGCCGCTCGACCCGCTCGGGCTCGTCCCGGAGGACCTGGAGCGCCGCCCGGGCCGCCCCGAGGACCGGGGGCGGCAGGGCCGTGGTGTAGATGAGGCTCCGGGCCCGGTTCACCAGGAGGTCCCGCACGGGCCCGGCGCAGGCGACGAAGGCGCCGAAGGCCCCCAGGGCCTTGCCCAGGGTGCCCATGACCACCAGGTCGTCCCCCTGCACCCCGAAATGGTGCAGGGTGCCCCGGCCGCTGCCCACCACCCCGGTGGCGTGGGCGTCGTCCACCACCACCAGGGCCCCGTGGGCCCGGGCGGCCTCCAGGATCTCCGGCAGGGGGGCGAGGTCGCCGTCCATGCTGAACACCCCGTCGGTCACCACGACCTTGCGGGGCTCGCCGGCGTGGCGCTCGAGGCGGCGGGCCAGGTCGGCCGGGTCGGCGTGGCGGTACACCTCCACCCGGGCCCGGGCGAGCCGGCAGCCGTCCACGATGGAGGCGTGGTTGAGCTCGTCCGAGAAGATCACCCCGCCCCGGCCCAGGGCGGTCAGGAGCCCCAGGTTCGCCTGGTACCCCGAGTTGAAGAGCACCGCGTGCCCGAACCCCTTGAGGTTCGCCAGGTCCTCCTCGAGCTCGGCGTGGAGGCCCAGGGTGCCGGTGATGAGCCGGCTCGCC
>NZ_BAAHXI010000099.1:0-8515 GCF_054656955.1 Deferrisoma palaeochoriense | reverse complement strand
GGGGGGGGCGGGCGGGGGGGGGGGGGGGCGGGGGGGGGGGGGGGGGGGGGGGGGGGGGGGGGGGGGGGGGGGGGGGGCGGCGGCGCGCCGCCGCCCCCCCCCCCCCCCCCCCCCCCCCCCCCCCCGGGACGGGGTGGGCGAGCTCGCGAACATCGTGGCGGGGGGCGCCAAGCGCGTGCTGGCCGACGAGGGCTACGACCTCAAGATCTCGATCCCCACCGTCGTGGTGGGCAAGGACCACGTGGTCAGCCGGCCCCGCGGGGTCCCGTGCATCGTCATCCCGTTTGAAACCCAGGGGGGGCCGTTCCAGGTGGAGCTGTGCCTCCGGTTGGAGGGGTAGGCGCGCCCCCGCCGCCGGCGGGGCCGGGACCTTCCGGGCCTCTCGGACCGGCCCTCGGCGCGGTCGTCGAGGTCGAGATCCTGGACGTCATCGAGCCCGGGGTGGGCCGGGTGGCGCTCGGGCGCTGGACCGGGGACGCCCGGTTCCCCGAGCACCTCACGGCTGGGGCCCGGTTCCCGGCCCGGGTGGCGTCCCTGGGCCCCCCCACCGTGCTCCAACCCCTCCCAGCCCCCGAGGCAAACCCCGCGCGGCTCCTCCCGCCGCCGGCCCAACCCCTGGCCCAGGCGGTCGAGGCGATCCTTTCGGCCGGGGACTCGGATCCGGCCGCCCAACCCCTGGCCCGGCTTCTCTCCCTTCCCCAGGATCCCGAGGCCCTGGCTCCGGCGCTCGCCCGCTGGGTCCGGGCCAGCGGGGTGTTCCACGAGGCCGATCTCGCCCGGGGGGAGGCGTACGGCGACGTCAAGACCCTGGCCCAGAGGCTCCTGCAGCGGTTGCCCGAGGGACCCTTGCGGGACGCGGCCGAGGCGCTGGTGCGTCACGTGGAAGCCCACCAGGCCCGGTCCCTCGCGGCGGGGGAGCCGGTGGTACCCCTGGTGCTCCCGTGGCCGCAGGGGCCGGTGCAGGGCGAGATCCGGCTGGAACCCGACGAAACCTCGGGCCGGCCGGGTCGGCCGACGCGGTACCGGGCCGTTCGCATCCGGCTGGATCTGCCCCACCTCGGCCGGGTGGAGGCCCGGGTGGCCTGGGTCCCCGAAGGGGTGAGGATCTCCCTCGGGGCCTCGCCCGAGGTCCTGCCGCTCTTGCGCCGGGAACTCGGGGCCCTGCGGTCGGCGCTCGCCGAGGGGGCCGGGGTCCGCCTCCTGGGTTTGGGGGTGGAGGCCCTGCGGCCCTCGGCCGAGCCGGAGGCCTCCCTCTGGGAGGTCCGGGCATGACCCCCCGGAAGAAGGCGGCGAGCCTCCGGTACCGCCCCGAAACGGACCGGGCCCCCCGGGTCACCGCCTCGGGGCGGGGCAAGGTGGCCGAGCGCATCGTCGAGGTGGCCCGGGAGGCGGGCGTTCCCATCCGCCACGACCCGGCCCTGGCCGAGGTGCTCTCCCACCTGGATCCGGGCGAGGAGATCCCTCCCGAGACCTACCGGGCCGTGGCCGAGATTTTGGCGTTCCTCTACCGCCTCGACGGCCGCGCGGCCAAGGGATGAGGGCCCCCGGGGCCGAGCCTTCCAGGTAACTTCGGCTAGGCGGCTGGGCTGCTCGGCAGTTAGGCGGCTAGGATCATTCGGGATTCCGGCGTCATCGCGCCGGCCAACCCGTGGGAGCGGCTGCCGTAGCAGGGGCCAGAATCCAGAGGTTAGATGTCAGAGCACCCCTGTCCTCTGTCGTCTGTCTTCTGGCACCTGGCACGGTCGTCGGTCCCTTGGCCCAGACTGCGGCGATGTGCCTTGTGGCAGGGACCGAAACGTTATGGTTCTTGCGGACAGGCCAACTCCGAGGCCTACCGGCGCGTTCCCGCTTTCTAGCCTTCTAGCTTTCCAGCCTCCTGGCTTTCCAGCCCTCGTCGCTCCCCTTTGCCTCGGGTAGATGCACCAGGAACGTGCTGCCGCTCCCCGGCTGGCTCCGAACCTCGATCCGGCCGCCGTGGACCTCGGCGATCCACCGGCAGATCGCAAGCCCCAGGCCGCTTCCGCCCTGGGCCCGGGAGCGGTGCTTGTCGACCCGGTAGAACCGTTCGAAGATCTTTTCCTGGTGCTCCGGGGGAATTCCGATCCCGGTGTCCTTGACGGCGATCCGTACCCATCCCGGGGCGGAGCGGGCGTGGCTCAGGAAGATCTGCCCCCCTTCCGGGGTGTACTTGATCGCGTTGTCGAGGAGGTTCCACACGAGTTGGCGCAGCCGCAGGGGATCGGCCTCCACCCAGACCCGGGGCCCCCCCGCCCAGTGGAATGCCAGGCCCTTGGCCTCGGCGAGCGGCGCGGCCCGGCCGGCCAGGTCCTCGAGCACCTCGTCCAGGGCCACCGGGGTCCTTTCCACCGGGGCCTCCCCCAGATCCCCCTTGGCCAGCAGCAGGAGATCCTCCACGATCCGTCCCATGCGGTGGATCTCCTCGAGGCTCGAGGCGAGAACCCGCTGGTACTCCTCGGGGGAACGGGGCTGGCGCAGGGCCACCTCGGCCTCCCCCCGGAGCACCGTGAGCGGGGTGCGCAGTTCGTGGCTCGCGTCGGCCGTGAACTCCCGCACCCGGCGAAACGCGTCGCCGAGGCGCCGGAGGAGCCCGTTGATGCTCCGGGCGAGCTCCCTCACCTCCTCGGTGCCCTCGGCCTCGGGAACCCGGGCGCCCAGTTGATCCGCGTCCACCTCCCGCACCGCGGCGATGAGCCCCTCCAGGGGCCGAAGCGCCCTGGCGGCGACCATCCACCCCCCCCAGAGCACGAGGAAGAGAGAGACCGGGATCCCCACCCCCAGGGCCAGGAGCACCTCCCGGAGGGTCGTGACCACCGCCTCCAGGCTGGTGGCCACCTGCACGACGTTTCGCACCCGGCCGCGGACCACCACCGGGTAGGTGAGCACCCGCAGGGGCGCCGCCGGGTCGGGCACGGTTTCGTACACCATCTCCCCGTGGAGCGCCCGATGAAGGGTTTCGCGGCTGATGGGAAGGTTCCGAAGGAGCAGGTTCTCGCTGCGGGCCCCCACCTTGCCGGAGGGGTCGAGGACCTGGATGAACTGGCCGGCGGCCGGAACCCCGAAGAACTCCTCCAGGAGACGGGAGAAATTCGTGTACCCCGGCCGCAGGAAGTTCCGGACGCTCGATTCGGCCACGACCTCGGCGAGCGCCAGGAGCTTCTGATCGACGCCCCGGTAGAGGTTCCGGGCGAGGGCCGCGTAGAACCCCACCCCGAACAGGATGAGCACCGAGGCCAAGAGCCCCCCGTACCACAGGGTGAGGCGTCCGCGGAGCGTGCGGGGGGTCAAGGCTCCTCCCGGAGCACGTACCCCACCCCCCGCACCGTGTGGATCAGCTTGGGCTCGAAGCCCTGGTCCACCTTCTTGCGCAGGTAGTTCACGTACACGTCCACCACGTTGGTGTAGGAGTCGAAGGACTGGTCCCAGACGTGCTCGAGGATCATGGTGCGGGTGAGCACCCGGCCGGCGTTTCGCAGGAAGTATTCGAGGAGCGCGAACTCCTTGGCCGTGAGCTCGATGGATCTGCCGGCCCGGGTCACCCGGCGGGCGGCCGGATCCAGCGTGAGGTCCGCCACCTGGAGTACGGGGGAGGCCTGGGGCGTCCCGCGCCGGAGCAGGGCCCGGATCCGGGCGAGGAGTTCGGCGAACGCGAACGGCTTGGTGAGGTAGTCGTCGGCCCCCAGATCGAGCCCCTTCACCTTGTCGCTCACCGAGTCCCGGGCCGTGAGCACCAGGATCGGCGTGGCGATCCCCTGGCCCCGGAGCTTCTGGATGAACCGAAACCCGTCGAGCCCCGGCAGCATCAGGTCGAGGACGATGAGGTCGTAGGGGTTGAGCTCGGCGAGCTCGAGCCCCTCCTCCCCGTCGCCCGCCACGTCGACGGCGTAGCGTTCCTCCTCGAGCCCCTTGCGGATGAACGAGGCGACCTTGGCCTCGTCTTCCACCACCAGGATGCGCATCGCGGATCCCTCCCTACGGGCGGTCTGGTGTCGTCGGTCTGCCGGTCACCGGCCCCGCAGTCCGTCTGGCCCCGGGGGGCCGCATTCCCGCCCGGCCGGAACCAGTCCCCCACCCGCCCCCGGCAATACTTTTGAAGGTATTATTGCTCCGGCGGCCAAATAGGCACGGTTCGGGGCATGGGGCCTGCTGGAGCGCCGGGCGTGGCTCCTACAGTGGCCGGATGCTGCACTCACGCACGGCCGGAAGCAGGCCCCATGCCATGGCGACTTCCTTGCGCGCCTCTATCGGCGCCGGGTTGATAGTACTCCCCGTTCCCGGGGCCGGCGGGAACGACGGCGCTCCGGACGGGAGCCCGCCGGAGCGGGAAGAACCGCCGCACCCCTGCCCACACCAGCACGCCGACGGCCGAGCCCGCGGCGTCGGCCGCCCAGTCGAGCCAGCTCGGGTGCCGCCGGGGCACGAGCCACTGGTGGAGTTCGTCCGTGGCCCCAAACCCGACGGCCGCCAGGAACCCCCACAGGAGCCCACGCTTGCCCTCGTGGCCCAGCGCCCGCGCCCAGAGGTATCCCATGGGCACGTACTCCAGGGCGTGGAGGGGTTTGTCCCCGAAAAACCAGAGGAGCCGCGGCAGGGGAGGCCTCGAGGAGTGGGACAGGGAGAACACCACCGCCATGTAGAGGACCGCCGGCCCAAACCGCCAGGCCGCTGACCGTATGGATCGCTTCATGCGATGTTTCCGTCCTCGGCGTCGTGCGCCCCGGCGGCGCAGGGAATCTGCTTGCAGGGTACGCAGGCCGGTCCCTAGAATGCAACGTTTCGTCCCCGCACCCCACCGGCCTTCATGGGAGTTGCCGTGCCGAAGGACAAGATGGCGCTGCCACCTGGAGCGCTCGAAACGCTGCGGTTCGCCGCGTACTCGGGGGCGTGGGTCGTGCCCGGGGAGCCCGCGCACGAAACGGAGGGGCCGCCCCCGGGCCCCCCGCCGGGCCGCACCCTGGCGGAGGTCCGGCGGGAGCTGGGGGACTGCCGGCGGTGCCGGCTCTGGTCCACCCGCACCCAGATCGTGTTCGGGACGGGGAACCCCGAGGCGGAGCTCCTGTTCGTGGGGGAGGCCCCCGGGTTCCACGAGGATCTGAAGGGGGAACCCTTCGTGGGCCGGGCGGGCCAACTCCTCGACCGGATGATCCGGGCGATCGGGCTTGAGCGCGATGGGGTGTACATCGCGAACGTGCTGAAATGCAGGCCCCCGGACAACCGCGATCCCCTCGAGGACGAGGTGGAAACCTGCCTGCCGTTCCTGTGGGGGCAGATCGAGGCCGTCCGCCCCAGGGTGATTTGCGCCCTCGGGGCCCACGCGGCGCGGGCGATCCTGGGGGAGTCGGGGTCGCTCTCCGCGCTGCGGGGAGGGGTGCGAAGCGCCGGCCCCTGGCCCGTGGTGGTGACGTTCCATCCCGCGTTCCTTCTGCGCCAACCCCGGTTCAAACGCCAGGCGTGGGAGGACCTCAAGCGGGTGCGGGCCCTGCTCGGGCGGCCGGTTTGACGACCGAGGGCCGGCCGGTTAGGGTTTTCGGAAACCGAGCGGTCATCGGACTCCGGCGAGGAGGATTTGGATGGATTGGCAGGACGAGATGGGCGGGCCGAAAAGCCCGGGCGAGATCCTGGGGGAACTGCGGGACCGGTACGGCCGGTGGTTCGGAGGCGGGTTAGCCGCCGGGATCGCGGCCTTGGTGCTCCTGGGATGGGCCGCCACCGGGTTCTACATCGTGAACCCGGACGAGGTGGGGGTGGTCAAGCGGTTTGGGCGGTACGCGTACATGGTGGGCCCGGGCCCCCACTGGCACCTGCCGTACCCGGTGGAAACCGTGCTCAAGCCCAAGGTGACCCAGGTGCGCCGGGTGGAGGTGGGGTTTCGCACGGTGACCGTGGGGCCCCCGGCGCGGTACCAGAAGGTGCCGGCCGAGGCGCTCATGCTCACGGGCGACGAGAACATCGTCTCCTGCGAGTTCATCGTCCAGTACCGGGTGCGCGACCCGGTGGAGTTCCTGTTCAACGTCCGGGACCCCGAGGGGGCGGTGCGGGACGCGGCCGAGGCCACCATGCGCGAGGTGGTGGGCCGCCATACGGTGGACGACGTGTTGACCGACGCGAAGGACAAGATCCAGCTAGAGGCCCAGGAGACCCTCCAGGCCATCCTGGACGCCTACAAGACCGGGGTGTCGATCGAGTACGTGAAGCTCCAGGACGTGTACCCGCCCGCCCAGGTGATCGACGCGTTCCGCGACGTGGCGAGCGCCCGGGAGGACCGGGAGCGCCTCAAGAACGAGGCCGAGGCCTACGCCAACGACGTGCTCCCCAAGGCGAGGGGTGAGGCCAAGAAGCTGGTCAACGAGGCCCAGGCCTACCGGGAGTCGCAGATCCAGCGGGCCCAGGGGGACGCGGCCCGGTTCCTGGCGCTCCTCAAGGAGTACCGCCGTGCTCGGGACGTGACCCGCAAGCGCCTGTACCTGGACGCCATGCGGGACATCCTCTCCAACGCCAAGGTCGTGCTGGCCGAGCCCCAGAAGGGCGGCGGCGTGGTGCCGCTCCTGCCGCTGGGCTCCTGGAACACCGGGGAGAAGAACTAGATGGGACGCATCCTTCGCATCCTCGGCATCCTGTTCGTCCTCGGGGTTCTCGCCTGGGGCACGGTGCTCTTCACCGTGGACCAGACCCAGGTGGCCCTGGTGCTGCGCCTGGGAAAGCCGGTGGGGGGGCCCCGGGAGCCGGGGCTCCACGTGCGCATCCCCCTGGTGGAGAGCGTGGTCACCTATGACGCCCGGCAGCTGGAGTACGACGCCGAGGCCCGGGAGGTGATCACCCGGGACAAGAAGAACATCAAGGTGGACAACTACGCCCGGTGGCGCATCGTGGACCCCCTGAAGTTCTACCAGACCGTGCGGGACGAGCGGGGGGCCCAGGCGCGGCTCGACGACATCATCTACTCCCAGGTGCGAGAGCAGCTCGGGAAGTACACCCTGCTCGAGATCGTGGCGGAGCGCAGGTCGGAGATTATGGCCGAGGTCACCCGGCGAACCGAGGAGGCGGCCGCGGAGTTCGGGATCAAGGTCGTGGACGTGCGGATCAAGCGGGCCGACCTCCCCCCGGCCAACGAGAAGGCGGTGTACGCCCGGATGCAGGCCGAGCGGACCCGCCAGGCCCACCAGTACCGGGCCGAGGGCGAGGAGAAGGCCCGGGAGATCCGGTCCCAGGCCGACAAGGAGAAGGCGATCATCCTGGCCAAGGCGTACCGGGAGGCCCAGGAGATCCGGGGCGAAGGGGACGCCGAGGCCACCCGGATCTACGCCGAGGCCTTCGGCCAGGATCCCGAGTTCTACGATTTCATGCGAAGCCTCGAGATCTACCGGGAGGGCATCAAGGAGGGCGACGTGCTCCTCCTGTCGCCCACGAGCGAGCTGTTCCGCTACCTCGCGCCGGTGGGCTCCACGCCGTGAGGATCAAGGACTTCACGTACGAGCTCCCCCCCGATCGCATCGCCCAGACTCCTGCCGAGCCCCGCGACGCCTCCCGGCTCCTCGTGCTTCGGGGGGCCGAGGGGTGGGAGGACGCGCGGTTCCTGGATCTTCCCCGGTACCTCGAACCGGGGGATCTCCTGGTCGTGAACGACACCCGGGTGTTGCCGGCGAGGCTCCTGGGCCGGAAGCCCACGGGGGGGAAGGCCGAGGTCCTCCTGCTGACCCGGCTCGGGGAGGGGCGGTGGGAGGCCCTGGTGCGGGCGGCGAAACCGGCCCGGGAGGGCACCTCCGTCGCCGTGGCTGACGGCCGGGTGGAGGTGGAGGAGGCCTTGGGGGAGGGGCGGTTTCGGGTGCGGATCTCCGCCCCGGGGCCGGTGGAGGCGTGGCTCGAACGGGTGGGCCAGATGCCGCTGCCGCCCTACATCCGGCGGGATGGGGCCGATCCCCGGGATCGGACCTGGTACCAGACGGTCTTTTCCCGCCCGGAGAAGGCGGGTTCGGCCGCCGCGCCCACGGCCGGGCTCCACTTCACCCCCCGGGTTCTGGAGGTACTGGAACGAAAGGGGGTGAGAATCGCGCGGATCACCCTGCACGTGGGCCTGGGCACGTTCCTGCCGGTGCGGGCCGAGCGACTCGACGACCACCGGATGCACGCGGAGTGGTTCGAGGTGCCGCCCGAGACCGCGGCGGCGGTCAACGCGGCGCGGGACAAGGGGGGGAGGGTTGTCGCCGTGGGCACCACGGCGACCCGGGTGCTGGAGCACGCGGGGCGCCACGGTCGCGTGGAACCGGGATCGGGCTGGACGGACCTTTTTATCCGGCCGGGGCACAGGTTCCGGGTGGTTTCGGGCCTGGTGACCAATTTCCACCTGCCCGAGTCGACCCTGCTCGTGTTGGTGTGCGCCTTCGGCGGCACCGAACGGGTGCTCGCCGCCTACCGCCACGCCGTGGAGGCCGGGTATCGGTTCTACTCCTACGGCGACGCCATGCTCCTCCTGCCCGGGGGATATTACTCCGGCGGCTAA
>NZ_BAAHXI010000098.1:0-8721 GCF_054656955.1 Deferrisoma palaeochoriense | reverse complement strand
TCAATCCTCAGGTTCTCCGGCCCGGCGGCGGGCGATCTCGGCGGCCAGGCGTGCCGCTTCGCGGAAGCTCGTCGCGCTGGCCCGTCCGGTTCCCGCGATGTCGAAGGCCGTGCCGTGGTCGGGGCTCGTGCGCACGATGGGAAGCCCCAGGGTCACATTCACGGCGTCGTCGAAGTGGAGGAGCTTCAGGGGCCCCAACCCCTGGTCGTGGTACATGGCCACGGCCACGTCGAACGCGCCCGAGGCCGCCCGGTGAAAGAGCACGTCGGCCGGAACCGGGCCCTCGGCCGCGATGCCCTCGGCCCGGGCCGCCGCGACGGCCGGGGCGATCGCTTCGGCGTCCTCGGAACCCAGGAGGCCCCCCTCCCCGCCGTGGGGGTTCAGGGCGGCCACGCCGATCCGGGGGCCCGGAAGCCCGAAATCCCGCCGGAGCCCCCGGTGGGCGCCCCGAATTGTATCGAGCACCCGCTCCCGCGTGACCGCCCGGGGCACCTCCGCGAGCGGCAAATGGGTCGTCACCAGGACCACCCGGAGCCGGGGCCCGGCCAGCATCATGAGGGCCCGGCCCCCGCACAGGGCCTCCAGCATCTCGGTGTGGCCGGGATACGGGTATCCCGCGGCCGCAAGGCCCGCCTTGGTCAACGGAGCCGTCACGAGCGCCTCGGCCCTTCCCTCGCGGACCAGGCCCACGGCCGCCTCGACCGCCCGGGCCGCCAGCCGGCCCGACCGGGGCGTCGGACGGCCCCAGTCCCAGTCCGGGGGCAGTTCGGCCTCCACCGGCTCCACCGCCCACGGCCCGAGGTCCACGCCGGCGAGCCTGGCCGCCCGTTCCCAGACCACCGGGGGGCCGACCAGCACGGGCTCCGCGCCAGGAACGCAGGCCGCCAGGGCCTTCAGCGCCACCTCGGCCCCGATCCCGGCAGGCTCCCCACAGGTCACGGCGATCCGGACGGTCTGGTGCATGTTCGTTCACCGCTGGAAAGCTGGAAGGCTGGGAAGCCAGAAGGCCACCCCCCTCGGTTCCGGCTTCGCCGCCTTCCCCAACGTCTGCGAGCGGACTTCATATCGGGGGGCGGCATTTTGCGAGAACCGATCCCACTGCGGAGTTCGCGGGCCTCCCCTCGCGAACCGCGGGTGTGCGGCGATCTCCAGCCCCGTTCCCCCTGTCCTCCGTCTTCTGACTTCTGGCTCCCGCCCCCCCTACCCTTCCAGCCGCTTCACCTCGATCCGGGCCTTTTCCCGAAGCGAGCCGATCCAGGTGCGGTAGAGCTCCTCCTCCCGGTCCCGGAAGTACTCCTCCCGGATCCGATCGCGCACCTCCTCGAAGGCCGGCACCCGGCCCTTCCGGCGCTCCACCACCCGGAACAGGTGGTAGCTCCCGCGCATCTCCAGAACCGGCGTGACCGTGCCCGGCTCGGCGTCGGCCAGGGCGTCTCGCAAGGGGGCCGCCAGGCTGTCCACCGGCACGAACCCCATGTCGCCCCCGGCCGCCGCGGCGGGGCCGGTGGAGATCGCCCGGGCCACCTCGGCGAACGGGGCGCCGCCCAACACCTGGCTGCGGGCCGCCTCGGCCGCCTCCCGCGACGAGGTCTGGATGTGCTCCAGATGCACGGCGTCGGGTTCCTGGAACCGCGCCACGTTCTTCAGATAGTATTCCCGGAGGGCCTCGTCGCTCACGTCGAGCTTGGCCCGGAGCACCCGGCTCGCGAGCTTCATCCGCTGGATCTGGGACCGGATCTCCTCCAGGTACGCGTCGTAGTCCACCCCCTGGGCCTCCAGCACCTCGGGCAGCTTCTCCCGCTCGAGTTGGTTGCGCTCGCAGATGTCGCAGACCGCCCGTTCGAGCTCCTCGTCGGTCACCCGCACCCCGAGCCGCTCGGCCTCGGCCTCCACGAGGGCCTTCTCGATCAAGGCGTCCAGCGCGAGCTTACGGGCCTCCTCCCCCCGGGCCTCGCCGGTGCGCTCCTTCAGGGCCGCGAGCCGGCGAAGCTCCCCCAGGGTAATCACCCGGTCGTTCACCACCGCCGCCACGCCGTCGACGATGGCGGCCCGGGCGCCCCCGGCCGTTGCCGCAAGGGCGATCAGTGCCGCCATCCATCGTTTCCACGATCCGAACATGATCGGCCTCCGCACCATCTCAGAAACGAGAGCGTAAAAGCCCCTCCGGGGCCGCGCAACGCGTGAAGTATCTCCGGGTCAGAGCCCGATAAGGGACAGGCGAACGCGTTGGAATCCGGAACGCTTTCATCCGCCTAGCCGCCCAGCCGCCCAGCCGCCTAGCTGCCTAGCCGCCCAGCCGCCTAGCCGTCTTCCCTACCAGGCCGCACCGAGGCGCCGGAGAAACTCGGCCGCGTGGGCGATCACGGCGGGTCCCGTGACCTCGCCCACCCGATAGACCACCCGCTGGTCCGGGGTCACACGGTACGCCTGGGGGTCCTGCTGCACCAGGGCGAGCACCCGCTCCGGGTCCACGGCGGGGCTCTCCCCGAACGCCACCACCAGGTTCGCCCCGGTGTAGTCCAGCGACGTCGCCCGAAGCGACAGGAGCCCCAGCCGCAGCTTCATGATCTCCAGCAGGTTCTCCACCGCAAGCGGCACCGGCCCGAACCGGTCGATGATCTCGTAACGCAGCTCGTCGATCTCACCCGCGCCCCGGGCCCGGGTGAGCCGCTCGTAGAGCTCCAGCCGCTGCGCCGGGTCGGGCACGTAGTCGGCCGGGAAGTGGGCCGGCACCTTGAGCCGGATCTCCGGCTCGGGGGCCCTCTCGGCCGGCTCCCCCTTGAGCCGCCGCACCGCCTGCTCCAGGAGCTCCGAGTAGAGCTCGAACCCGATCGCGGCCACGTGGCCCGACTGGGCCTTGCCCAGCATCTCCCCGGCGCCCCGGATCTCGAGGTCGTGGGTGGCCACCCGAAACCCGGCGCCCAGATCGCTGAACTCCTGGAGCACCTGGAGGCGCTTTCGGGCCTCGGGGGTGAGCGCGGCCTCGGCCGGGACCAGGAGATAGCAGTAGGCCCGCAGGTTCGACCGCCCCACCCGGCCCCGGAGCTGGTAGAGGTCGGCCAGCCCGAACCGGTCGGCCCGGTCGATGAGAATGGTGTTGGCCCGGGGGATGTCAAGACCCGACTCCACGATCGCCGTGCAGACGAACACGTCGATCTCGCCGGCCACGAAGGCCTCCATGACCCGCTCGAGCTCCCTCTCCTTCATCTGGCCGTGGCCTACGCCCACCCGGGCCTCGGGCACGAGGCTCCGGACCCGCTCGGCCACCTCTCCGATCGTCTCGATGCGGTTGTGCACGAAGTACACCTGCCCGCCCCGGACGAGCTCCCGCCGGATCGCCTCGCGCACCAGGTCGTCGTCGTCCCGCGCCAGCACCGTGCGCACGGCGAGCCGGTCGGCGGGCGGGGTCTCGATGACCGAGAGGTCCCGCACCCCGGAAAGGGAGAGGTTCAGGGTGCGGGGGATCGGGGTGGCGGTGAGGGTGAGCACGTCCACCCGGGCCCGGAGCTTTTTGAGCCGCTCCTTCTGGGCCACCCCGAACCGGTGCTCCTCGTCCACCACCACGAGACCCAGGTTCTTGAACCGCACATCCCGCTGGAGCAGCCGGTGGGTCCCCACCACGATGTCCACCGTGCCGTCCTCGAGGCCCTTGAGCACCCGCTTCTGCTCGGCCGGCCCCACGAACCGCGACAGCATGCCCACCGTGATCGGGTGCCCCTCGAACCGGCGCCGGAACGTGTGGAAGTGCTGGGCCGCCAGCACCGTGGTGGGCACCAGCACCGCGACCTGCCGGCCGTCGTGCACGGCCCGGAACGCCGCCCGGATGGCCACCTCGGTCTTCCCGTACCCCACGTCCCCGCACACGAGCCGGTCCATGGGCCGGGGGCCGGAAAGGTCGGCCATCACGGCCTCGATGGCCGAGAGCTGGTCCGGGGTCTCCTCGTAGGGGAAGGTGGCCTCGAACTCCCGGTAGGCGAGGTCGGGCGGCGCGTAGGGCGGCCGCTCGGCCAACTGCCGGCGGGCGTAGATCTCCAGGAGCTCGTGGGCGAGCTTCTCGATGCCCTCCTGGGCCTTGGCCCGGGTGCGCTGCCAGGCCGTGCCGCCCAGCTTGTCGAGCCGGACCGGCCCCTCCCCCGGCGCGCTGTAGCGCTGGACGAGCCCGATCCGGGTGACCGGGAGGTACAGGCGGTCGCCGCCCGCGTACTCCAGGTGGAGGTAGTCGCCTTCCTCGCCCGCCACCTCCAGGTGCACCAGGCCCCGGTAGAGCCCGACCCCGAAGTCCACGTGGACCACGGCGTCGCCGGGCCGGAGGTCGGCCAGGGTCGAGCGGAACTCCCGCCGCCGGGGCGGGCGGCGGCGCACCTTCTCGCCCAGGATCTCCGTGTCGGTGACGATCCACAGGCCCTTGGCCGGGAACCCGAACCCCCGCTCCAGCTCCCCCACGGCCAGGTGAAGGCCGCCATCGGCCACGGGTTCCTCCGGGAACGGTTCGGGCTCTCCCAGGAGGAGCTCGTACCCGCCCAGGAGATCCGCGAGCCGCCGGGCGCCGCCGGCCGTCCGGGCCACGAACCACACCGCGTGGCCCTTGGCCCGCTCGGCCTCCACCGCCCCGACCAGGGGCTCCAGGAGGTGCTCTCCCCGGCGCCGGCGCAGTTCGGCCACCAGGCCGTCGTTCGACCGGGTGCGAAACGCGAGGGCCCGACCCCCGCCGCCCTCGATCTCGAGCTCCTCCAGGTCGAGCCGCGTGCCCGAGGCGGCGAAGGCCTCCCACTCCTCGGGCCGGACAAAGGCGTCCGCCACCCGGGGAACGGGTCGGCCGGTCTCCACGGCCCGATCGTGGGCCGTTTGGGCGTCGTCCAGGGCGTCTCGGGCCCGGGCCCCCACCTCGGCCGCGCCCTCCCGCACGAGCACCGCGTCGGCCGGCAGGTACTCCCACACCGCGGCCGGCCGCTCGTAGAGGTAGGCGAAGAACACCTCCCGGAGCACGCCCCCGGCCTGGGTCCGAAACGCCTCCAGGGCCTCGGCCGTCTCCGCCCGCGAGAGCCCCAGCTCCCGGCACCGCTCCCGGAGCCGCCGGGCGGCCGCCTCGATGGCCCCGTCGCCGGCCAGGGCCTCCCGGGCCGGCAGGAGCACCACCCGGTCCAGCCGGCCCATGGAGCGCTGGGTCTCGACGTCGAAGGGCCGGATCGACTCCACCTCGTCGCCGAAGAACTCGATCCGCACGGGCCGCGGGTACCCGGGGGGGAACACGTCGACGATGCCGCCCCGGGCGCTCACCTCGCCCCGCTCCGACACCTGCCCCACCCGGTGGTACCCGGCCGCCACCAGGTGCTCCAGGAGCCGGTCCCGGTCCACCTCCTCGCCCACGCCAACGCTCCGCACCGCGGCCTCCAGGGCCTCGGGGGGCAGGGTGCGCTGGAGCACGGCCGTCACCGGGGCCACGGCCACCAGCGGCCCGCCCTGGCGGATGCGGGCCAGGGCCGCGAGCCGGCGGGCCGACACCTCGGGCAGGGGCGGGATCGCGTCGAAGGGCGAGGTCTCCCACGCCGGGAGCACCACGACCCGCTCGTCGCCCGGGTGCTCCGGGACCTCGGGTTCCCCCAGGAAGAACCGCACCTCGGCCGCGAGCCGGCGGGCCTCCGACAGGGTGGGGGTGAGGACGAGGTAGGTTCGGGGCAGGGCCGAGACGAGCCGGGCAAGCACGAAGGCCCGGCTCGATCCCCGAAGCCCCTGGGCCCGCACCGGCTGGTCGGGCCCCAGGAGGGCCTCCACCAGGTCGGCAACGCGGGCGCCGCGGCGCGGGGAAACGGGTGTCGTCATGGACGGGTACGAGGGATCGCCGGGGGCCGAGCCGTATCGCCCGCCCGCGCTCAGTCGCGGCCGGCCTGGAGCATGCGCTCCAGGGCCGTCACGGCCCGGGCCCGCACCGCCTCGGGCACGGTGACCACGTTCTCCATGGTCTCGAGGCTCTCCAGCACGTCCTCCAGGCTCGTGAGCTTCATGTTGGGGCAGATCATCTGGTCCGAGGGGGCCACGAAGGTCTTCTGCGGGCTGTCCTTCCGGAGCCGGTGGAAGAGCCCGGTCTCGGTCCCGACGATCACGGTGTCGGCCTCCACCTCCCGGCACCACTCGATCATGCCCGAGGTGCTTTTGACCGCGTCGGCCAGGTCCAGGACCTCGGGCCGGCACTCGGGATGGGCCACGAACGGCGCGCCGGGGTACCGGGCCTTCGTGGCCTCCACGTCGGCGGCCCGCAGCCGGTGGTGGGTGGGGCAGTAGCCCTTCCAGTAGAGCACCGTCTGGTCCGTGTGCCGGGCCACCCACTGGGCCAGGTTCTGGTCGGGGGTCAGGTACACCGTGGGCGCGCCCACCGACCGGGTCACCTTCACGGCGTTGGCCGAGGTGCAGCAGATGTCGCTTTCGGCCTTCACCTCGGCCGAGGAGTTCACGTAGGTCACGATGGGCACCCCGGGGTGCTCCTCGCGGATCCGGCGTACGTCGTCGGCCGTGATCATGTCGGCCATGGGGCACCCGGCGTCCATGCGGGGCAGGATCACGGTCTTCTCGGGCGACAGGATCGCCGCGCTCTCGGCCATAAAATGCACCCCGCAAAACACGATGACCTCGGCGTCCGTCTTGGCCGCGGCCATCGAAAGGCCCAGGCTGTCGCCCGTGATGTCGGCCACGTCCTGCACCTCGCCCCGCTGGTAGTTGTGGGCCAGGATCACGGCCTTGCGCTCCCGGGCCAGGGCCCGGATGTCCCGCTGCAGCTTCTCCACGTTCATGGCGCTCCGTCCCTCGGAAACCCGGGCCCCGGCGCCCGCCGAAGCCCCGCGTGAAAACAGGGAATCGGGTATGCTACGGGCCCGCGGGCCGCCGGGTCAAGGAAGGCCGCGGGAGCGCGACGGATTCCGCCCCTTGACACGCCCCCGGTGGATCCGTATAAAGGGCGCCTTCGTTCCCCGGTAGCTCAATCGGCAGAGCGGGTGGCTGTTAACCACTAGGTTGGCGGTTCGAGTCCGTCCCGGGGAGCCAGAACACGCCCCGCCCGTCCCGGGCGGTTACTCCGTTTCGCCAAAGGCCCCGCCGGCACACCCGGCGGGGTCTTTGCGTTTGCCCCCGATTGCACGAGAAGTCGCCCGAGCACCGCTTCCTGGGCGGTGCCCCCCTCTAACGTGGCTTAGCCCCACACCCCCGGGTCGCCCCGCCTCACTTGCCCTCCCGGCTCCCCCTACAGTACCTTTTCCCGGCACTCCGGCGCCCCGACGACGAAGCGTCAAAGGCACCTCGCCTCGCAAGCGTTTTTCGCCCCTCGCGATGGCATCCTACGTCGGCCCTGGCGACGCCCCGGACCCCACGGTCTCTCTCGCTTCCGGGCGCCGGCCCTGCAAGGCCCCTGGGGGCGAAGGCCAACGGCGGCGGCTTGCGCAATGCTCCAGGGGGTACCTCGGTCCGGGCAGGGCGAGGTCGCGAAACCTCGGATTTTCGGGCGGGCCCAAACATAGCGAAGAACCGCATGACCTCCGCATCTACACAGGATGGAAGACTAATCCATGGCACGAGCCGATCTGATACTGCACCTAATCCGAGCTGCCGCCCGTGGTGATCAAGCGCTGGTGAAGAAGGCCGCAGAGGCGTTGGCCGCAGACGAAAGAGCGAAAAACCACACGATCTTCGCCGAGCGAATCCTCGCACAACTCAAACACGAAACGGACAGGGCCCCGAGGCCGGCGCCAACGCTTCCGGCCACACATCACTCGGGGCCTCTCTGGGCCGAATTGATACCGAAGCGAAGGTTGTCGGACCTTATTTTACCTCCACACGTTGAGACTTCAGTGCGTGAACTCGTTGAAGAACAGCTCCGCGCTGATCTTCTGCGCTCTCATGGTCTGGAACCACGGCACCGTGTCCTCTTCGCCGGCCCGCCCGGCAACGGCAAGACGTCACTAGCTGAAGCCATCGCCGACGCGCTGTGCGTGCCGTTCCTGGTGGTCCGCTACGAGGCACTCATCGGAAGCTATCTCGGCGAAACCGCTCAGAGAGTCGGACAGGTGTTTGAATATGCGCGCTCGCGACAGTGCGTTTTATTCTTCGATGAGTTCGACGTCGTCGGGAAGGAACGCGGTGATGTGCACGAGACCGGCGAAATCAAGCGAGTGGTCAGCTCCTTGCTACTTCAGGTGGATGCGCTCCCGAGCTATGTCGTTGTCATTGCCGCAAGCAACCATCCGGAACTCCTTGACCGCGCTGTATGGCGCCGATTCCAGCTCCGCCTCGAACTACCCATGCCCCGCCAAGGGCAAATCGAAGAGTGGTTTCGCCGGTTCCAAGCACGCACAGGGCACGAGCTGGGACACTCTGCGCGGAGCCTGGCGCAAAGCTTGAATGGAGTTAGCTTTGCCGAAATCGAGGAATTTGGCTTGGATGTCTTACGGCGCATGGTACTGGCCGGACCGGCCGCAGATCCGCGCGCAATCACAAAAGCCTGCCTGGACTACTGGAAAAAGAGATTTTCCTCCGGTGTTAAGGACTAAGAAGTTACGATGGCTAACTATCCTCTTCTCCTCTTCCCGAGACCGACGCTTGGACAGCGACCAAAGAGACGACCTGTACCGCCAAATATTCGAGTCCCTCCGGCAGATCAACAGGCAGAACGCCTTGCACCCAAGTTCCAGCGACTCTTCGACACCATAGAGAGGCGCCGTGTCGAGATCAAAGACA
>NZ_BAAHXI010000097.1:0-8884 GCF_054656955.1 Deferrisoma palaeochoriense | reverse complement strand
AAGAAAACGGTTGAGGCGACGAGACACGTCAACATACCCGACGTTTCGGCGATGTAAAGGGGTGTTCCGGCTTGGCGGTCGGGCGGCTAGGCGGCCAACGTCCCGCGGGCTCCGCGTTCCAGCCCTACCCTACACCGGATCGGCCGCCGGTTCCGGAGTCGTAGAGGAGCTCTCTCCTCTGTCTTCTGTCTTCTGCCCCCTGTCCCCCGCCCCTCAAACCCCGCGATGCACCAGAAGGTCGGGGTACTCGGCCTTGAGCTCGGCCTCCAGGGCCAGTGTGTCGCCCTCCACCCGGAGAATGAGCTCCCGCTTCCCCTCGGGGACGTCTTGATAGGTGGTGAGGATCGAGCGGATCTTGAGGCCGTGGGCCCGCACCCGGTCGGCCACCTGCCGGATCGAGCCCGGCTCGTCCGGTATGGTGAGCTGGAACCGCACCGTGTCGGTGCGGGCGCCGGTCACCTGGATGAGGGCCTCGAACACGTCCTCGTGGGCCAAAATGCCCACCAGCCGGTCGCCCTCGACCACCGGCAGGCACCCGATCTTGTTGTCGTGGAGGAGCAGCGCCGCCTTCTCGATGGTGTCGTCGGGCCCCACCCGCAGGGGATCCTTTCGCATGGCGTCCCCCACCTTGGCGCGGCTCAGCGCATAGTGGAGCTCGTACACGTCGAGGGTGGTGGCCTTGCTCGGCATGTACTCCTTGAGGTCCCGGTCGCTCACGATGCCCACGAGCCGGCCGCCGTCCATGACCGGCAGGTGCCGGATGTTGTGCTCCTTCATGAGGTGGATGGCCTCGGAGACGGGGCTTTCGGTCTCCACCGTGATCGGGTGGGGGGTCATCCATTTGCGCACCAGCATGCCGTGCTCCTTTCCGGTTGGGGGGAGGGGTTTCTTGACATCAAACGATCTACGGATCGGCAGGCCCGGCGCAACACATGAGCGACCTATTACTCCGGCGGCTAAATAGACACGGTCGGGGGCATGGGGCCTGTTGGAGCGCCGGGCGTGGCTCCTACAGTCGCTGCATCCGGCACTCAGCCAACGACCGGGGCTCTTCCGGCCAAGCGGACTGACGAAAACGCCGAGAGTTTCTGAGCGGTTCCGTCCATCCGGCTGAGTGCCGGATGCGGCGTAAGCCGGATGCCGCACTCACGCACGGCCGGAAGCAGGCCCCATGCCCCCGCGATCTCCTTGCGCGCCTCTATTGGCGCCGGGTTAACAGTCGGCTTTTCCAACCCGAAAACCGGCCCTTGCCTCGGCCCGACCCGGACCCGTACACTTGGGGGCCTTCGATTTCCCTTGGAATCCCTTGCCGTTTCCGATTGTTTCGAGGTGGAACCAGCCATGCCGACCGACCGAACCGACCTTGGGACCTATGACCCCCACGCCTTCGAGGAGAAGTGGTACCGGTGGTGGGAGGAAAAGAAATTCTTCCACGCCGACCCGGCGTCCCCCAAGCCGCCCTTCTCCATCGTGATCCCGCCGCCCAACGTGACGGGCAGCCTCCACATGGGCCACGCCCTCAACAACACCCTCCAGGACGTCCTGGTCCGTTACAAGCGCATGGACGGCTACGAGGCCTGCTGGGTCCCCGGCACCGACCACGCCGGCATCGCCACCCAGAACGTGGTGGAGCGGATGCTCGCCGAGGAGGGCAAGACCCGCCAGGACCTGGGCCGGGAGGCGTTCATCGAGCGGGTGTGGAAATGGCGCGAGGAGTCGGGGGGCACGATCCTCCGGCAACTCAAGCGCTTGGGGGCCTCGTGCGACTGGGACCGGGAGCGGTTCACCATGGACGAGGGCCTCTCCCGGGCCGTGCGCGAGGTGTTCTGCCGGCTCTACGAGGAGGGGCTCATCTACCAGGGGGACTACATCATCAACTGGTGCCCCCGGTGCCACACCGCCCTTTCGGACCTGGAGGTGGAGCACGAGGAGGCGGCCGGCCGGCTGTGGCACATCCGCTACCCGGCCAAGGACGGGGGCGAGGGCGTGGTCGTGGCCACCACCCGGCCCGAGACCATGCTCGGCGACACGGCCGTGGCCGTGCACCCCGAGGACGAGCGATACAAAGCGCTCGTGGGGAAGACGCTGGTGCTGCCCCTGGTGGGCCGGGAGATCCCGGTCATCGCGGACCCCGCGGTGGACCCGGAATTCGGCACGGGGGCGGTCAAGGTCACCCCGGCCCACGACCCCAACGACTTCGCCATGGGCGAGCGTCACGGGCTCCGGCTCGTGCGGGTGATCGGGGAAGACGGCACCATGACCGCCGAGGCGGGTGCCTACGCCGGGCTCGACCGGTACGAGTGCCGCAAGCGGCTCGTGGCCGACCTCGAGGCCCGGGGGTTCCTGGTGAAGACCGACGAGCACCGCCACGCCGTGGGCCACTGCTACCGGTGCCGCACCGTGATCGAACCCCTGGTGTCGCGCCAGTGGTTCGTGAAGATCAAGCCCCTGGCCGAGAAGGCCATCGCGGCCGTGCGGGAGGGCCGCACCCGGATCGTGCCGCCCCAGTGGGAGAAGACCTATTTCCACTGGATGGAGAACATCCGCGACTGGTGCATCTCGCGCCAGATCTGGTGGGGCCACCGGATCCCGGCGTTCACCTGCCAGGCCTGCGGCGAACTCACCGTGGCCCGCACCGACCCGGAGGCCTGCCCCCGGTGCGGGGCGACCGACCTCGCCCAGGAGGAGGACGTCCTCGACACCTGGTTCTCCTCGGCCCTGTGGCCGTTTTCGACCCTGGGCTGGCCCGAGGAGACCCCGGAACTCGCGAAGTTCTACCCCACGAGCGTGCTCGTCACCGGGTTCGACATCCTCTTTTTCTGGGTGGCCCGGATGATGATGATGGGCCTGTGGTTCCGGGGCGACGTCCCGTTCCGCGACGTGTACATCCACGCCCTCGTGCGCGACGAGAAGGGCCAGAAGATGTCCAAATCCCGGGGGAACGTGATCGATCCCCTGGAGGTCATCGACCGGTTCGGGGCCGACCCGTTCCGGTTCACCCTGGTGGCGTTCGCCGCCCAGGGCCGGGACATCCGGCTTTCCATGGACCGGATCGAGGGGTACCAGCGGTTCGCCAACAAGGTCTGGAACGCGGTGCGGTTCACCCTGATGAACCTCGAGGACTTCGACCCCTCGGCGCCGGCCGTACCGTTTGCCGAGCGGCTGCCCCAGGACCGGTGGATCCTCACGCGGCTCCGGGAGGCCGTGGCCGAGGTGCGGGCGAACCTGGACGCCTACGAGTTCGACAAGGCCGCCGGGAGCGTCTACCAGTTCCTGTGGCACGAGCTGTGCGACTGGTACATCGAGATGGCCAAGGGCCCCCTGTACGGCAGCGGCGACGCCCGGGCCCGGCTGGGCACCCAGCAGACCCTGGTCGAGGCCTTCGACACGGTGCTCCGGCTGCTCCACCCCTTCATGCCCTTTGTCACCGAGGAACTCTGGCAGAAGCTCCCCTGGCCCGCCTACCGGGGGGAACGGCCCGAAAGCGTCATGATCGCGGCGTTCCCCCGGCCCGAGGCCCTGCCCGAGGACACCGAGGCCCGGGACCGGATCGAACGGGTCAAGGAGGTGGTCTCGGCCGTCCGGAACATCCGGGGCGAGATGAACGTGCCGCCGTCGCGCAAAGTGGAGGCCTGGGTGCGGGGAACTGAGGAGGCCCTGGGCGTGGTGCGGGCCGAGGCGGCCACGGTGCGGGCCCTGGCGGGGCTGGAGCGCCTCGAGGTGCTGGAGGCGGGGGCGGCCCGGCCGGCCCAGTCGGCCGCGGCCGTGGCAGCCGGGCTCGAGATCTACGTGCCGCTGGCCGGGGTGGTGGACCTGGCCGCCGAGGAAAAGCGGCTGGAAAAGGAGATCTCCCGGCTCGACCAGGACCTCGAGCGGGTCCGCAAGAAGCTCGCCAACCCCAATTTCACCGGCAAGGCCCCGGCCGAGGTGGTGGAGAAGGAGCGGGCCAAGGAAGCCGAGCTCGCCGAAAAGCTCGAGAAGCTCCGGGCGAACCTCGACCGGATCCGGAGCGCGGCATGACGGCGTTTCCCCGGGCCGAGGCCGACCGGGTGCTCCGGGCGGCGCTCGCCGAGGATGTGGGACCGGGGGACGTCACCACCCTCGCCACGGTGCCCGAGGGCACCCGGGCCCGGGCCCGGCTCGTGGCCAAGGAGCCCCTGGTCCTGGCCGGGTTTCCTGGATTTTTACGGACCTTCGAACTCTTGGGCGGGGAGGTGGTCTGGACCCCGCGGTTCCGGGACGGCGACCGGGTGGGTTCGGGGGAGGTCGTGGCCGAGGCCGAGGGCGACGCCCGCACGCTCCTGACCGGGGAGCGCACCGCCCTCAACCTTCTGCAGCGGCTTTCGGGCATCGCCACCCAGGCGGCCGACTGGGCCCGGGAGCTCGCCGGCACCCGGGCCCGGCTGGTGGACACCCGGAAGACCATCCCCGGCCTCCGGGCCCTCGAGAAGTACGCCGTGGGGGTGGGCGGGGCCGGGAACCACCGCTTCGGGCTCTTCGACGGGGTCCTGATCAAGGAGAACCACATCCGGGCGGCCGGGGGCATCGCCCCGGCCGTGGACGCCGCCCGGCGAAGCGTGCCCCACACCCTCAAGATCGAGGTGGAGGTCACCACCCTGGAGGAGCTCGACGAGGCTCTCCGGGCCGGCGCCGACGCCGTGCTGTGCGACAACATGGACCTCCCCACGCTCCGCCAGGCCGTGGAGCGGACGGACGGCCGGGCCCTGGTGGAGGCCTCGGGGGGCATCACCCGGGAGCGGCTGCGGGCCGTGGCCGAGACCGGCGTGGACCTCATCTCGGCCGGGGCCCTCACCCACTCGGCCCGGGCCGTGGACCTCTCGCTCCTGTTCGAGGAGGGCTCGGCGGCCTGACCCTCCTCGGGCGTCAGCCGGACAACCCCCGAAGCACCGCCTCGTAGGCGGCCAGGGCGTCGGGACCGAAGAGCACGAACCGCACCTCCTCGAGGGGGCTTCCGGCCCGGAGGTGGTCGGCCACCGTGCCGAGGGCCACCTCGGCCGCCTCGTCCAGGGGGTAGCCGTAGGCGCCGGTGGAGATGGACGGAAACGCCACGGTGCGGCAGCCGAGCTTCTCCGCAAGCCGCAGGCTCTCCCGGTAGGCGCTCCGGAGCACCTCGGCCTCCCCCCGGGTGCCGCCCCGCCAGATGGGCCCCACCGTGTGGATCACGTACCGGGCCGGCAGGTTCCCGGCCGTGGTGGCCACGGCCTTCCCGGGCTCGAGCCGGCCGATCTCCTTGACGATGCGTTTGCATTCCTCCAGAATCGCGGGGCCGCCGGCCCGGTGGATCGCGCCGTCCACGCCGCCCCCGCCCATGAGGGAGGAGTTGGCGGCGTTCACAACCGCGTCCACCCGCTGACGGGTGATGTCGCCCTGGACCAACACGAGCCGGGTCGAGCCGAAGGTTCGTTCCATGGCGCCCTCCTTTCCGGGAGTCTCATCGGGTAGGAACCGCCCAACGGAAATAGCGCCCGGAGCGCCCCCGCGCAACCCCTGACCCACCCCGTCCCCATGCCGACCGCAGAGCCGATCTACACCGAGATTCCGTGGGATCCGGACGTGCAGTTTTTCCTGGACGGGCTCGTGCGGGTCCGGCCCGACCTCTACCTCGACCCTATGCTCGCCGACCCCTGGTCCTGCGAACCCGGCCGGTGCCGGCCCCGGCTGGGCCCCAATCTCTGCTGCAAGGTGGAGCGCCGGTGCCGCCACTTCGACGGCCGCGGCTGCCGCATCCACGAGACGAAGCCGTTCGCCTGCGCCCTGTTTCCGCTGGACCTGGCCCGGGTGCGGGGGATCCGGGTGGTGACTACGGTGAAGAACATCGAGTTCTTCCGGCTGGGCTGGTGCCGGTTCGACCGGGACATGCTCCAGTGCTTCCCCGGCCAGGACCCAGAGGCGCCCCCCATGCTGCTCGCCCAGGAAGCCGTGCTCCGGCGGGTGTTCACCGAGGCCGAGTGGGCCCTCATGGTCCGGGCCCTTCCGGCCGATGGAGAGGGAGAATCCGAGCCGCGACGGGAGGAGCCGACCCCATGATCCACGCGTTCCGGGACCCCGCGTTTCGCCGCACCGTTCTCCCGGTGTTCCTAGGCCTCTACGTGGCCGCGGCGGCCGTGTTCGGAGGGTTCCTCCACCTCGAAACCCTGCGCCATGCCCAGGAGACGGCCCGGGCGCTCGCCGGGCATCTCCGCACGGAGCTTTCCCGGTCCGTGGGACTTGAGCGCATCGAGGCCCGGCTGTCGGATCCCGTGGGCTACCAACTCTTCGATAACCTGGTCCGGACCCGCCTCACCGGCATCGGCCTCGTGGACGTGCGGCTCTACGCCCCCGACGGCAGGATCCTCTACGCCACCGCCAAGGAACTCCTCCACCGCCCCGCGGACCATGAGGAGGTCGAGGAGGCCGCCCGGGGCGAACCCGTGGCCGAGCTCATCACGGCCCGGACCTACCGAACGCGATACGGCCTGGCATCGCCCGGCCCGCTCATCGAGGCGTATCTCCCGATCTTCCCCGACCGCAGTCCCTCCCCGGTGCTCGAGGCCTACATCGACTTCCGCCACGGCAGCGCCCTGGCCTGGCACATGTTTTGGGCCGGATCGGCCGTTCTCGCCGTGGCGACGTTCCTGGCGCTCGTCGTGGCGGCCCGGCTCCACGCCCGGGTGCATCACCTCGAGGACACCCTGGAGCGGCTCGAAACCTTCCTGCCCATCTGCGCCAAGTGCAAGAAGATCCGGGTCGAGGAGGAGGGGAAACCCAAGGAGTGGGTGAGCGTGGAGCAGTACTTCGAGGAGCGCCAGGACGTGGCCTTCAGCCACGGCCTGTGCGACGACTGCCTGCGGGAGCTCTACCCCGACGTGGCCGACGACGTCCTGGCAAAGAAGAAGGGTTAGCGGCGCCTCCGGCGGGGGCGCTTGGCGGCGCGGCCGCGGGTTTCGCCGACCCCGAGGAACCCCGTGACCTCGTCCCGGTCGTGGTAGAGGTGGCGGAGCCGCAGGGTGTAGGGTTTCTTCCCCTCGGTCATCTCCCGGTCCACGATGGCCCGGCACCGCTCCACGGCCTCGAACCGCCGGCCGCCCGGGAGCTTCCAGTTGAACAGCAGCCACCGGGCCCGCCCCCGGGAGGCCCAGAGCCCCACCAGCCGGGCCACCCGCTCGGCGGGCTTGACCATGTCGCACACCATCCAGTCCACCACCCGTTCGGGCCGGTAGCGAAACCCGTCGGCGCGCACGTGGTCCACGAGGCCCGTCTCCAGCACCTCGGGCCGGAGCCGGGCGTTGTCGACGGCCGTGACGAGAAGCCCCCGCCGGGCGAACTGCCACGACCACCCGCCCGGCGCGGCCCCCAGGTCCACCACCCGCCGGCCCGGCTTCAGGGCCTTCTCCCGCTCGTGGGGCGTGAGGAGCACGTGGAGGGCCTCCTCCACCTTCCGGGCCGAGCGGCTCGGCGCCTCGGCCGGCACGTGGAGCCGGGGAATCCCCCCGGGCCAGGACGAGGAGTTCCGGGGGTCCGACACCCCCAGGAGCCACCGGCCCTCGGGGAGAAGCGCGACATGGACCCGCGGGGCCTGGCGTAGGCGCGGCGAGAGCCATCCCCGGGCCTCCAGCTCCGCCCGAACGGCCGCGTCCAGGGCCTCGCACCGGGGCCAGAGGCGGCGTCCGGCGTGGGAATCGGGGGCCTCCACCACGAGGTCCCGCGCCCGGGGTCGGCCGCCGGCCCGGCGCGCCGTGCCCTCCAGGGCGCCCAGCACCTCCTCCGCCGCCGGAACGCCGTCCCCCGCACCGAGCACCCGGAACCACTGCCGGGCGAACACGAAGGTGAAGGGTCGGATCGCCGCGGTCAGTTCCGCCGCCACCGCGTCCGGGGCCTCGAGCCCCACCCAGCCCGCCCCGTCCCGCGCCGCGGGCCGCGCCGACCCCCCGGCCCAGGCCGTGACCTCGGCGGCGAGATCGGCCTCGAACCCGGGCCGGCAAAACCAGAGGATCGCTTCTTTCGGAGTTCGCATGGCGGCGGACTTTACGGGGCCCGTACCGGGAGGTCAAGACGCCGCGGGACGGCCGGTCGGGTTTGGGAAACCACGGAGGGCACGGAGAGCACGGAGGGAGGGACCGAGGGGGCGGAAGCGGCCGAACGGACGGGCCGCCGGGAGGGACACCGGTGTTTGCCCCCCCGACAAACGGCCTTCGACCCGCGACAAACGGCCCCGGGGGGTTGTGTTCGGGCCGGGGCCTGCTAGGGTGACGGACACACCCCCGGGGGGAGGGAGGAACCGCCATGGCCGCCGCGATCGCCCGCCTGGCCGAATGGGTGGAGGGCACTTTGCCCCACGCATCCCCGCGGACCCGGAGCACCCTTCGGGCCCTCGGCCGAGCCCTCCGGACCGCGGAGCGGGCCGGGTGCCGCAGCTGCGGCCGGTGCTGCGAGCTCTTCGGGGCCACCCTCACCGCCAGCCCGAAGGATCTCGAGCGCTGGCGCCGGGAGGGGCGGGACGATCTCCTGGCCCGGGCGAGCCCCTTGGGACGGCTCTGGTTCGACCCCGACACGGGACAGCGGGTCCCCCGCTGCCCGCACCTCGTGCGGATCGCCCCGGGCCGGGCCCGGTGCCGGATCCACGCCACCAAGCCCCAGATCTGCCGCGACTACCCCACCCTGGCCCACGGCAAGCGCTGCGTGGCGAACCGCCTGTTCCCTATCAACCACTGACCGGGATGGGCCACAGATTCACACAGATGTTCACAGATGGACTCTTTGGGGTCATCAGACCGGCGGTCAGTTGCCCGAGGGTCAACGGGCCCGAAAGAAACGGGAAGCCTCAGCGGGCCAAAATCTGTGCCAATCTGTGTCCATCTGTGGCTACAACCGTTACTAAAACCAT
>NZ_BAAHXI010000096.1:0-9235 GCF_054656955.1 Deferrisoma palaeochoriense | reverse complement strand
CCCCCCTCTCCCCGGCCCTCTCCCCCTGAGGGGGAGAGGGAGGCAGACGGCAGCGGACTCCGCGCGCAAGGCGGTTCCCCCTCCCCGGGTGGGAGGGGGGGCGGGGGGAGGGGGATGTAAGGACGGTATACGGGGTCCGACTACCCAGGCATGACAACGAAACCCCGAAAGGAGACGAAACCATGCGACGACTTGCCCTGGCCCTCACCCTCCTGCTCGCCGCCTGTGCGGGCCAGCGGACGGGGACGCCGATGAAGGGGATGGACCATTCCGCCATGATGGGCGGAGCCCACAGCCATTGCGCCCAGTGCGAGACCAACGCCGGCCACCACATGCCGGCCCTCTCGCCCCGGGAGGTGGACCGGGGCTACCGGTTCCGGCTGGAAACCGACCCCGCCACGCCCAGGGCCGGAGAGGAGATCCGGATCACGGTGCGGATCGAGACGGCCGACGGTCGGCCGGCAACCGGGTTGCAGGTCCACCACGAACGGCTCGTGCATTTCCTCGTGGTGAGCGAGAACCTCGAGGAGTTCCACCACCTCCACCCCGAGGACTTCGGGCTCCTAACCGAAGAGGCGAAGGCCCAGGCCCGGTTCACCTTCCCGGTGACCCTTCGCTGGGGCGGCCGGTACGTGATCGCGGTGGACGCCGTGGACCAGGGCCGGGCGCTCCACAAGGAACTGGAGCTCTCCGTCGAGGGCCCGCCCCAGCCCCCCACCCGGTGGGATCTTTCCCGCACGAGGTCGGCCGACGGGCTCACCTGCGTTCTCCACACCATGCCCGACCGGATCGAGGCCCGGAACCGGGTGGAGGCGAACATCGAGATCAAGGCCGGGGGCGCCCCCGTGACCGACCTGGAGCCGTACCTGGGCGTGCTCACCCATCTCGCGATCTTCCGGGAGAACGCGTCGGGTTCGGCTCACACCCACGGCGGCGGCCCCGAGTTCGCCCACCAGCACTTCCACGAGCCCACCCCGGGCTACCGTGGCCCCAAGCTCTACTGGGGCCATGTGTTCACAGAACCGGGACGCTACCGGGTCTTTAGCCAGTTCCGACGGGCCGGCCGAGTATACACCGTGCCGTTCGACGTCGAGGTCCACGCCCCCCACGAAGGCCGGTAGGTTTGGGCAATCCGAACCGGATTTGCTAGAATCGCCGCCGACCCGCCCCACGAAGCACCCGGTTCGGGGAGGTGAGCGATGGGCAAGGCGTGGTGGGCGGCCCTCGCGGTGAGCGCCGCGGCGATCGCGGCCGGCGCGCACCTCGGGGAGGCCACCCAGGTCTTCATGAACGCGGCCAGCATCTGCCTGGCCTGCATGGGCATCGGGTAGGCCCGCCGTGCGCCACCGGGTCCAGGCCGTCGCCGCCTTCCTCCAGAACGCCTATCTCGCGTTTCCCTGGACCCGAAACCTCTACCAGGGCCCCCTGAAGAAGCTTTGCACCCCGGGGCTCAACTGCTACTCCTGCCCGGCGGCCGTCGCGGCCTGCCCTCTGGGCTCGCTGCAGCACTTCATCGCCGGCTGGCGGCCGGCCCTTCGGTGGGGCACCTACCGGCTCGGGTTCTACGTGGTGGGATTCCTCGCGGCCGTGGGGCTCCTCGGGGGGCGGTTCGCCTGCGGGTGGCTGTGCCCCTTCGGGTTTCTCCAGGAGGGACTCCACCGGATCCCGTCGCGAAAGTTCGGGGTCCCCCGGGTGCTCGGGGGGCTACGGTACCTGGTGCTCCTCGGTTTCGTGGTGGGGCTGCCGCTCCTCGCCACCGGGCCCATGGGCCACGGGGATCCCTGGTTCTGCCGGGCCCTGTGCCCCGCCGGAACCCTGGAGGCCGGGGGGCTGTTCTTCCTCATCCCCGAACTCCGGGAGCAGGTGGGTCCGTGGCTCTGGTGGAAGCTCGCCGCGCTGGCCGGGGTGATCGGGTGGGCCGTGACCAGCTACCGGCCGTACTGCCGCACCCTTTGCCCCCTGGGCGCGATTTATGGGCTCCTCAACCGTTGGAGCGCCCTCCGGATCGACCACGACCCCGCCCGGTGCGAGGGCTGCGAGGCGTGCCTCTCGGCCTGCCGGATCGGGCTCGACCCCCGCCGGGATTCGGGGAGCCCGGCCTGCCTGCGGTGCCTGACCTGCGCCACCCACGCCTGCCCCACCGGCGCCCTGGCCGTGAGCCTCGGGACCCGCCGGTTCGAACCGAGCCCGTGCGCCCCACGTTCCACCCCCACCTCGTGAACGGCCCCTTCGGGGACCCGGCCCTCCTGGTGCGGCTCCTGGGCCATGGCCGCACCCTGTTCCTGGACCTGGGGGACCTCCATCCCCTGCCGACCCGGCCGGTTCTGAAGGCGACCCACGCCTTCGTCACCCACGCCCACATGGACCACTTCTGCGGCCTCGACACGGTGGTGCGCTACCGGCTGGGCCGGGCCGGGGTGTTCCGGGTGGTGGGCCCCCCGGGCATCGCCGACCGGGTCGAGGGGAAACTGCGCGGCTATACCTGGAACCTGGTGCACGCCTACGACGAGGCGTTCGAGCTGGAGGTGCTCGAATGGGGGGAGGAGTCGGGAACGCTCTGGGCGTTTCCGGGCCGCGAGGGGTTTCCGCGCCGCCGCCGGGCCGAGGTGCCCCTGCCCGAGCCCGAACCCGGCCTCCGGCTGGTCCACGAAGAGCCGGCGTTCCGGGTGGCCGCGGCAGAGTTGGACCACCAGGTGCCGTGCCTCGCGTTTTGCCTCGAGGAACCCGTGCACGTGAACGTGGCCCGCGACGCCCTGGACCGCCTCGGGCTCCCCCCCGGCCCCTGGCTCCGGCCCGCCAAGCAGGCCCTGCAGGCCGGTTACTCCACAGACCACCCCGTCGAACTGCCGCACGGCGGCACGGTGCCCCTGGGGACCCTGCTGGAAGAGGGGGTCCTCCGGCTCACCCGGGGCCAGAAGCTCGCCTACGTCACCGACTGCCTCTGGGCCGAGCCCGGCATCTCCCGGGCCGTGGCCCTGGCCCGGGACGCCCACGTGCTCTACTGCGAGGCCGCGTTCCTGGAAGAGGACGCGGACCGGGCCCGGGAGCGCCACCACCTCACCGCGGCCCAGGCCGGGGAGCTCGCACGCCGGGCCGGGGTGGGGGAACTGCGGATCTTCCACTTTTCGCCCAAGTACCGCGACCGGGAACCGGAACTGCTCGCCGAGGCCGCCGAGGCCTTCGGGGGCCCGGTGGCGCTGGCGAAGTAAGGCCGCGGGTCGCAGGCCGTCGGGCGGCACTCCGCGGTGTCCGGGAACTTGCCGCCTCCCCCGGCGCCAGCCGTAATTCGCTCACCGGGGGGAACCTTACGTCGGCAGGTCCTCCCAACCCAGAACGGAAAACGCCTTCTCCCAGCGTTCATCGAAGGGGGCCTCCACCCGCACGGTTTCGCCGGTGGCCGGGCTGGGGAACGCGAGGGCCGTGGCGTGGAGCAGGAGCCCAGGGATTCCCAGGCGCTCCCGGAACAGCCGGTTGTGGCGGCCGTCGCCGTGGAGGGTGTCGCCGACGATGGGGTGGGAGATGCCGGAGAGGTGGCGGCGGATCTGGTGGGTGCGGCCCGTGATCGGTCGGACCTCCACGAGGCTGTACCGGGCCGCCGGGTACGGGCCCACGGGGATCGGGAGCTCGGCCGTGGCCAGCCGGCGGTACCGCGTGAGGGCCGGACGCATCGCGCCGGTTTCCCGGTCCTTGAGGGGCCGGTCGATCTCGCCCTCGGGCTCCGGCCACCCCCTGACGATGGCGTGGTAGCGCTTTTCGACGCGGGCCTCCCGGAACGCCAACGCCAGTTCCTGGGCCGCCTCGGGCGACAGGGCCATGACGAGGGCCCCCGACGTGGCCCGGTCGAGCCGGTGCACCGGGTACACCCACCGGCCCAGAAGGTCCCGCAGCCGCCGGAGCACGGAGTCCTTCTCCCGCACCTTGGGCACGGGGTGGACGAGGAGCCCTGCGGGCTTGGCCACCACCACGCAGGCTTCGTCTTGGTGGAGGACGGGAAGGGCCCCCTCCCTCGTCACTCCGCCACCCGGTCGTAGCGCTCGAACAGCATCTGGAAGGTGCCCCGGCCCTGGGTCTTGGAGCGCAGGTCCGTGGAGTACCCGAACATCCGGCGCAGGGGCACCAGGGCCTCGATCTCGGTGATCCCTGCACCGGCGCTCATGCCCTGCACCTCGCCCCGGCGGGCGTTGAGGTCGCCGATCACGTCGCCCACGTTCTCGTCGGGCACCTGGATCTGGACCCGCATGATGGGCTCGAGCTGCACCGGCCGGGCCTTGCGCGAGGCATCCCGGAAGGCCTGGTTGGCCGCCACCTTGCAGGCCATCTCGCTCGGGTTCTCGGGGTCGACCTCGATAGCCAGCACATCCACCGCCACGTCCTCCACCGGGTACCCCCCGAACTCCCCGCTCAGGAACGCCTCGCGCACGCCCTGCTCCACCGCGGCCACGGCGGCGTCGGGAATCTCGCCCGGCACCTCCAGGTGCACCCGGTTCCCCTCGCCCCGCTCCGCCGGGGCGACCCGCAGCCGCACGGTGGCCCAGTGGCGCTTGTCGCCCAGGGTCCGGTCGAAGGTGGCCTCGGCCTCGGCCTCGGCCTCCACCGTTTCCTTGTACACCACCTGGGGCCGGCCCACGTGGACCGGCAGGTTGAAGTCCTCCTCCATCCGGCGCACCAGCACCTCCAGGTGGAGCTCCCCCATTCCCGAGATCAGGGTCTGCCCGGTCTCCTCGTTCACCTCGTGGCGGAACGAGGGGTCCTCCTCCTCGAGCCGCCCGAGGACCTCCAGGAGCTTCCCCTCATCCTGGCTGCGCTGGGGTTCGATGGCCACGCTGATCACCGGTGGGGCGAAGGCGATGGTTTCGAGCAGGATCGGGTGGTCCTGGTCGCACAGGGTGTCGCCCGTTACGGTCCACTTGAGGCCGGTGAGCGCGATGATGTCGCCCGCTCGGGCCTCCACCTCCCGCTCCTTTTTGTCGGCGTGGAGGCGCAGCACGGCGGCCGGCTTCTCCACCTTGCGCCGGGTGGCGTTGTAGACCCGGCCGCCCTTGAACACCCCGGAGTACACCCGGACATAGGTGAGCTTTCGGCCGGTTTCCTGCTGGATCTTGAACGCCAGGGCCGCGAACGGCTCCTTCTCCGAGGCCTTGCGGACCTCCTCGGCGCCGGTGTCGGGGTGGATGCCCCGGACCGGGGGCACGTCCAGGGGGCTCGGCAGGTAGTCCACCACGGCGTCGAGCACGGGCTGCACCCCCTTGTTCCGGAGGGCCGACCCGGCGAGCACCGGCACCAGGCGGCCGGCCAGGGTCTCGCGCCGCAGGACCTTCCGCAGGTCCGCGGGATCGGGCCAGCGGCCCTCCAGGAACGCCTCGGCCACGGCGTCGTCGAAATCGGCGAGCACCTCCACCAGGGCCTCTCGCCGGCCCTCGAGTTCCTCGGCCTCGTCGCCCTCGGGCGCCCGGCGGCGCATGGTGGCGCCCAGGTCCGCCTCGTCCCATTCCAGGACCTCGCCGGACAGGAGATCGAGGCACCCCCGGAACCCGTCCTCGGCCCCGAGCGGCGTCACCACGGGCGCGGGCACGGCCCCGAGCTTCTCCCGCAGGCTCTCCAGGCACCGGTCGAAATCGGCCCCCACCCGGTCCATCTTGTTCACGAACACGATGCGGGGCACACCGTAGCGGTTGGCCTGGCGCCAAATCGTCTCGGTCTGGGGCTGCACCCCGGACACGCTCTCCAGCACCACCACGGCGCCGTCGAGCACCCGAAGCGACCGCTCCACCTCCACCGTGAAGTCCACGTGGCCCGGCGTGTCGATGAGGTTCAGGCGGTGGCCCTTCCACTCCACCCGGGTCGTGGCCGCGGTGATCGTGATGCCCCGCTCCTGCTCCTGACGCATCCAGTCCATGACGGCCTGCCCGTCGTGGACCTCGCCGATCTTGTGGGTGCGGCCGGTGTAATAGAGGATCCGCTCGGAAAGGGTGGTCTTTCCGGCGTCGATGTGGGCGAAGATGCCGAAGTTCCGGATGTCGCGCATGGGTCTGGCTCCCGTTCACGAACCCCGGTCACCGGCCCGTGAGACCGGCGTCGGGGGAAAGCGGCTCGGAGATCTTGACGTGCCCGGCCAGGGTCTCGCGCTCCTGACCGTCCACCAGGATCTGGACCTCCCGGACCCCGGGGACGTTTTCCACCACGGTGTGCACGAGGGCGAACACCGTGAGGAGCTCCCCCGAGGCCCCTCCCGCGGAGAACCCCTCCAGGCTCGTGCCGTCGAAGTCGAGGAGCGCAAGCCCCCCCTCTCCCAGGTACGCGCCCCGCAGCCGCACGCCCTTGGGGAGCACGCCGGCCGTCCCGGTCCCCCCGGGGCCGGAAGCCAGCTCCTCGACGAGCCGCGCCATGAGCTCCGGGGCACCGAGCCCGGCGGGGATCTCCCGTTCCTCGGCCACGAGCCGGGTCCAGCGGGGGTCGGCGAAATAGAGGGTCACCTTGTGGCGGGCGCGCCCCGCGGCCACGACCCGGTCCCACACCCCGACGGGCTCCAGGCGGCCGCTCCACCACAGCCACCCGGCCCCCGCCAGGGCGCCGAGCACGAGCACCACGACGAGACACCCCAACCGGCCCCAGACCGACCGGCTCGGCCGGGCCCGGCGGGCCGACGTGGACCTGCGCCCCCGGCTCATGGATCCCCTGTTTTCACCCGTTCGAGCCATTCCCGCACCGCCCGGTTCCATCCCACGGGGCCCTCGCCCGACACCCGCTGCACCCCGGCGGGCGCCCCTTCGAGGTGTCCTCCCCCGGGGCGCTCCACGAGCACCCCCTCGTCCACGGCCTCGAGGAGGGGAAGATCGTTGGCCGCGTCTCCCAGCCCCAGCGTCCGGGGCCGAAGCCCCTCGAGGGCCCCGACGGCTTCCACGAGCCACCGGACGGCCCGGCCCTTGTCGTTCGGGCCCAGGAGGTGCCAAAACCGGCCCCCCCGGGTGAGCTGAAGTCCCCGTTGGGCCAGGAACGCCTGGGCCCGGGACACCTCGCCCTCCGAGGGCTCCGGCTCCCAGAGAAACGGCTCGTCGAATTCCCGGGCCCGGGCCCGGGCCGCCCTTTCGGCGGTCAACCCGGTAACCCTCGCGACCTCCTCCACGGAGAGATCGCCGAACCCTTTGAGGTCCGCGCCGATCGCGCGCCGCAGCTCCCCGAGGGCCTCGCGAAGCACCGGGTACGGGGCGCCGAACACCTTGGCCGGCCGGGCTCCCAACCGATCCGGGAAGGCGCGTTCCCAGGGCGAGCGCCCCGTCAGGACCACGGCGCCCCCGTTTTCCACGATGAGGGGCCCCTCGACCCCGAGCTCGCGCTGGAGTTCCTCCATCTCGGCCCGGGTTTTGGAGGAGCACAGGACCAGCACGGCCCCGGCCTTCCGGAGCTCTGTGAGCGCCGGAAGGGCCGCGTCCCACCGGTAGGTGTGGTGGTCCAGGAGCGTGCCGTCCAGATCGGAGAAAACGAGCAGGGGTCTCGGCACCGGCACCCTCCGCGGGGGGTCCAAAGGCGCCCTCTTATAGCAACGCCGACGGGGCGGGGCAACCGATGACGGGAGCCAGGATTCAGAGGACAGAGGACAGGGACCGGGGACCCCGCGCCCCGGCGGTCCCGGACGAACCCCACATCCTTCGGCCACACGGGAGGTTTGGTGCTTCGGCGGTCAAACCAACGACCCGCGACCTCCGACCTGCGACGAACGGCCCTTTCGCCGCCCAGCCGCCTAGCCGCTGAGCCTCCCGAGCCTCGCCAGGAAGAAGGCGTCGCCGGTGTATCGGGGCAGGTTCGCCGGAAGGCGCAGGATCCCGGCCTCGGCCCCCGGCACGTCGAGGAGCGGTTCGTGGCCCGTGCGGTCGCCCAGGGGGGCCGGTGCGAACTCCGGGTGGCGGGCCAAAAACGCCTCGATCTGGGCCTGGTTTTCCGGCACGAGGAGGCTGCAGGTCACGTACACCAGGAACCCGCCCGGCCGGACCCACCCCGCGACCCGATCGAGGATCTCGGCCTGCAGCGCGGTCAGGCGCCCCAGGTCCTCGGCCGTCCACCGCCAGGCCACGTCGGGGTTTCGCCGCAGGGTGCCCGAGGAGGAACACGGCACATCCACGAGCACCAGGTCGTAGGGCGCCCGGCGTCCGACGGCCTCGGCGGACGCCTCGACCCGGATGTTCCCGAGCCCGGCCCGCCGGGCCCGACGCCGGGTGTCCCGGAGCCGCGCCGGGTCGGCGTCGTGGGCCACCACCTCGCCGCGCCCCCCCATGGCGGCCGCCAGGGCCAGGGCCTTCCCGCCGCCGCCGGCGCAGAAGTCGAGTACCCGCTCCCCGGGTTTGGGATCGCACAGACAGGCGACGAGCTGGCTCCCCTCGTCCTGGACCTCCACCCGTCCCTCCCGGACCGCGGGCAGGACCAGCACGTTGTGCCTCCCCGCAACCCGGATGCCCCAGGGGCTCCGGGGCGTGGGCGACACCGGCACCCCCGCGTCCCGGAGCTCCCGGAGCACCGCCGGCCGCTCGGCCCGGTGGGCCTGCACCCGGAGCGTGAGCTCCTGGGGCCGCCGGAGCCTCCCCAGCTCCCGCACCGCCTCCCCCACCCGGGCCCAAGGCCCGGCGTCGAGCCACCAGCCCGGCACCCCGAAGAGCCCCTCCAGGGCCTCCCGCACGGGGCCCCGGCCCGGAATCTCGGCCTTTCGGTGGGCTTCCAGGCGCTCGACCCACCGCTCCCGGAGGCGCTCGAGCCGGCCGAGGGCCTGGAGCCACGGCGCGACCCCGCCGGGGAGGTGGGGCACCTTCCCCGGGTCCTTGGCCCCCAAGCGGTCCAGGAACGCCAGGAGCAGGAGGTCGCCGTCCCCGGGGACGGCCTCGGGCAGTGCCCGCCGGATCGCCTCCCGGTTGCGCGCCAGGTGGTACACGGCCTCGGCCAGGATGGCCCGGTCGTTCCGGCCCATGTTCCGGCGGGCCCGGGTGTGGGCCTGGAGCGCCCGATCCAACGGCGGCCCGCCCCCGAACACGAGTTCCTCGAATCCCGCGGCGGCCCGCAGGATCCGCACGGCGTGGCGCGGGTTCACGTCGGCGAGCCGCCCTCCCCACCAGGCCCACCGGGGCAGGCGGGGTCCGTTCGTCGTCTTGGTCACGTGGACTCCTGCGGGAAGGCTAGAAGGCCAGGAAGCTGGAAAGTTACGAAGACCAACGAAAGTATTGTCAGGTCCACGGCGTCGCTACGGAAACCC
>NZ_BAAHXI010000095.1:0-9444 GCF_054656955.1 Deferrisoma palaeochoriense | reverse complement strand
CCCCCCCCCCCCCCCCCCCCCCCCCCCCCCCCCCCCCCCCCCCGCCACGGGCTCCCCGAGGAACCGCGACACCACATAGAGCGCCGCCGACTCCCGGAAGCTCAGGGCCACGTACCCCTGAAGCTGCCCGCTTAGGCCCACCAGCCCCGAGATGTCGAACGACCCCTCTTCGGCCCCCTTCAGGCGGGGCTGCCCCCGCTGGGCCTCGATGCCGGCCATGGTCTTCAGCACGTCCACCGTGGCGGCCAGGAACGGGTTTAGGATCTCGGCCCTCATGGCTCGAACTCCCGGAGCTCCTTCTCCTCGCCGGCTCCCAGGAGCTTGCGCAGATCCAGGAGGATCAGGAGCCGGTCTTCGAGCTTCACCACCCCCTGGATGTACTGGCGGTCCACGCCACCCACGATGGGGGGCGGTGGCTCCACGAGCCGCTCTGGGACCCGGAGCACCTCGCTCACGGAATCGACGATGAACCCCACGACCTTTTTCCCCAACTCCACCACCACGATCCGGGTGCTCCGGTCCCTTTCCCGGGGCGGGAGGCCGAACCGCTTTCGCAGATCGACCACGGGGATCACCTGCCCCCGGAGGTTCACCACCCCCTCCACGAAGCTCGGGGCGTGGGGGACCCGGGTGATCTCCATCATCCGGTTGATCTCCCGGACCTCCAGGATGTTCACGCCGAACTCCTCCTCCCCGGCGTGAAACGTGACGAGCTGCAGGATCTCGTCCTCCGCTGCTTTCTCGATCTCAGCCATGGCTCCTCCACGGAAAGAGGGTTTCGGGCGGGCACGGGGCATCGGTCAACTGGTACACGACCGTCCCGTCCCGGCGCACCGGGGTGGGGGCCCCCGGAACGTTCAAAAGGGTTTCCGAGCGGCCCACGATCAAAACGCCTTCCGGCACCAGCGCCGAGACCAGGCGCCGCACCACCCGGCGCTTGGCCTCGTGATCGAAATAGATGAGCGCGTTTCGGCAGAACACGGCGTGGAACCGTCCCGGCGGGGCCCAGGGATCCGGGCCCGCCAGGTTGATCTGCCGGAACTCCACCAGGGCCTGGATCTCGGGGGCCAGGCGGAACCGTTCCCCCTCCCTCCGGAAGTAGCGCTCCCGGTAGTACGGGGGCGTGTTGCGGAGCGCAAACTCCGAGTAGAGCCCCTCCCGGGCCTCGGCGAGAACCCTTCGGCTCACGTCGCTCGCCAGGATCTCGACGCCCCGGGCCCACCCCCGCTCGGCCAGGAGGATCGCCAGGGTAAAGGGCTCGCACCCGGTGGAGCAGGCCGCGCTCCACACCCGTACCGGCCCCTCGGCCCGCCAGCGGGGCCAGAACTCCTCCAGGAGTACCTCGAAATGCTCCGGCTCCCGGAAGAAAAAGGTCTCGTTCACCGTGAGGAGGTCGATCAGGGCCTCCCACTCGGCCGGCTCGGCGCCGGCGGCGAGCCGGCCGAGGTACGCGTCCACGTCGGGATACCCCGCCTCCAGGGCACGGCGCTCGACCCGCTTGCGAAACAGATGGGCCTGCCCCCCCTCGAACACGAGTCCGCACCGGCGGTAGAGTTCCTTCGCCAGGGGGCCGAACCGCGGATCGTCCCAGACCCGGCTCACCTGGCCCATCTCCGGGGACGAAACCGGTCGGGCCGAAGTCCCGTCCGCTCCATCAGGATGTAGAAGTCCTTCCGGGCCTTTCCGGCCAGCCGAGCCGCCCGGGCCACGTTCCCCTCGGTGGCCAGAAGCAGCCGCGCCACATAGTCCCGCTCAAACCGCCGCTTCGCCTCGGCGAAGGGCAGGATCTCGGGCCGGTCGGCCCTCGCCCGCGTCGCCGGCGCCGGCGGCCAGGGGCAGTCGGGCGACGGGGGAAACGAGGCCACGACCAGGGCCTCGAGCTCCCGCACGTTCCCGGGCCAGTCGTAGTCTATCGCCTCCCGCAGAAACGCGGGGTGGGGTTCGGGCACCTCGGCCTCGGGCCAGCGGCGGCGGACAAGACCCTCGATCAGGGCCGGCAGATCCTCGAGACGCTCCCGAAGGGGAGGCACCCGGAGCGGGAACCCGGCCACCAGATAGTACAGGTCCCGCCGGAACCGGCCCGCGTTCACCCGGTCCTCCAGGTCGCTGCGCGCCGTAAACACCCACCGCCAAGGGCCCTCGTCGTCCGCGGCTTCGAGCCATCCGAGTAAAAGGCCCTGAACCCGCGCCGGGGCCTCGTCCAACCCGGTCACCACCAGCGTGCCCCGCCCCCCTTGGGCCACGGCCCGCCGGATCCCCTCCTCGTCCCGACCGCTGGCCCACCGGAGCTCGCCGTCCCCGGCGAGCCCGTGGAGGACGCGGGCCGCGTGGCGCTTTCCGGTCCCGGTCTCTCCGTACAGGAGCACCGGGACCCGGGTCGAGGCCACCCGGTCCAAGGCCCGCCGCAGTTCCTCCGCCGCCGGGCTCGTTCCGTCGATCCGCCACCCCTGCCTCCCGTCGCCCATCGGGACCTCCCTGTCCCCACCGCACCGCGGCGGCTAGGCCGCCGCCCGTCCCCGCTCGGGCCTCGAGGCCAGATCCAGCACCTGGGTCACGTCGAGGATCAGGGTGACCCGGCCGTCCCCACGGATGGTGGCCCCGGCGACCCCGGGCGTGTCGGTGAGATACCCGCCCAAACTCTTGATCACCACCTCCTCCTCCCCCAGGAGCCCGTCCACCACGACCCCGACCCGTTTCTCCGCGAGCCCGAGGACCACCACGTACCGCCGCGCCGCGTCCCGGGGGCCGGCCACATCCAAAAGCCTTTCTAGGTACACGAGCGGCACCACCTGGTCCCGGAGTCGAAGCACCGGCACGCCGTCGAGGCTCTTCACCTGCCCCGGCTCCACCCTCACCGTCTCCACCACGCTCACCAGAGGGATCGCGTACACCTCCGGGCCTACCCGCACCAGGAGCGCCTGGATGATGGCCAGGGTGAGGGGGATCCGGACCTCGACTCGGGTTCCCCGGCCCAACTCGGAGTCGATGTCGATCATGCCGTTGAGCTTCTGGATGTTCGTGCGCACCACGTCCATGCCGACCCCGCGGCCGCTCACATTCGACACCTTCTCCGCGGTCGAGAACCCGGGGGCGAAGATCAGGTTGAACGCGTCCTTGGGGGCCAACCCGGCCGCGTCCTGGGGGCTCAGGATCCCCTTTTCCACGGCCTTCTGCTTGAGGCGCTCCGGGTCCATGCCCCGGCCGTCGTCGGCCACCTCCACCACGATGTGGTTCCCCTCGTGCCGGGCCGCAAGCCGGATCACCCCCTCCCGGGGCTTCCCGGCCGCGGCCCGTTCGTCCGGCCCTTCCACTCCGTGGTCCGCGGCGTTGCGGATCAGGTGGACCAGGGGGTCCCCAATCACCTCCACCACGGATTTGTCGAGTTCCGTGCCCTCTCCCTCCACCTCGAGCCGGAGTTCCTTGCCCAGGCTCCGGGAGAGGTCGCGCACCATCCGGGGGAACTTCCGGAACACCTTGCCGATGGGCACCAGCCGCGTTTTCATCACCGCGAGTTGGAGGTCCGACGCCACGAGGTCCATCTGGGCCGAGGTCTCGGTCAGAGCCTCCACCAGGTCGTCGCCGGCCCACCGCTCCTCGGCCTCGGCCCGCAACCGGGTGAGCCGGTTCTTGGCGAGCACGAGCTCCCCCACGAGGTTCATGAGGGCGTCCAGCCGCTCCACGTCGACGCGGATGGTCTGCTCCGGCGCGGTCTGCCGGGTTTCCTTTTGCCGGGCGAGCCCCCGCTCCACCACCTCGGGGGGCACGACGTTCCGCTCCACCAACACCTGCCCCAGGGGCTTTCCGGGCTCCTGGCTCCGGAGGGCCTCCTCCACCGCCTCCGCGGGAACGCCTTCCTCCTCCACCAGGATCTCCCCCAACCGCTTGGGCCGACCCGATTCCAGGGCCTCGTCCAACGCCCGGAGCACGTCGTCCACGGCAGGCCCGGCCTCGCCCGCCTGGGCCGCCTCGAGCAGCCGGCGGACCCGGTCCACGGCCTCCAGGACCACGTCCATCACCTCGCCGGTAGCCGTCATCTCGCCCTTGCGGAGCTTGTTGAACACGTCCTCCACCCGGTGGGTCACCCGGCTGATGGCCTCGAACCCCAGAAACGAGCTCGAGCCCTTGAGGGTGTGGGCCGCCCGGAAGATCTTGTTCAGGAGGTCCATGTCCTCCGGGGCCTCCTCGAGGGAGACGAGGTCCTGCTCCAGCTCCTCCATGAGCTCCCAGGCCTCCACAAAGAACTCCCGGACCACGTCGTCGTCCGCCGCCGGGGGCGGCGCCGCCGGGGCCTCGTCCGGGGAATCCTCCGGCGCCTGCGACCCCGGGGCCGCCGCCTGGCCCTCGGCCGCGGCCTTGAGGGCCGCGACGGCCGCCGAGGGGTCGGTACGGGTCTCCCCGTCGGTTTCCAGTTCGTCGAGGAGACTCCGAACGGTGTCGTGGGCCGTGAGGAGGGCCGCCGCGAGCTCCGGGCCAAAGGGCCGCTCGCCCCGCTTCACCGGCGCCAGGGCCTCCTCGGCCGCGTGGGTCAGGGCCTCGATCGTTCCAAACCCCATGAGCCCGGCCCCCCCTTTGATGATGTGCATCTGGCGGTACAGCTCGGCGTAGGTTTCCGGGTCCCCCTCCCCCCGCTCCAAGGCGAGGAGGATCTCGGCCGTGCGCTCCAGGCACTCCCGGGCGTCGGCGAGATAGTCCGGGAAGATCTCGGCCATGTCGGGGGCGATGCGGTCGGTGGGCATGGACGGCTCTCCTCACGGTTCCGCGGGCTTGCGGTAGGCCATGGCGCCCGGGAAATGGATCAGCTTGAAGGCCTCGGTCACGCCATGGAGGGACTCGCTGTGGCCGACGAACAGGTAGCCCCCCGGATCGAGCGCCCGATAGAAATGGTCCACAAACTTCTGCTTCGCGGGCTTGTCGAAGTAGATCAGGGCGTTTCGGCAGAAGATGGTCTGGAACCCCCGCATCCGGCCCATGCGCAGGTCGTCGGCGAAATTCAGGATGCCGAACTCCACGAGCCGGCGGACCTCGTCCTTGACCCGGAACCGGTCAGGGCCCAGGACCTCGAAGTACTTCTGGGCGTAGTAGGCCGGCGTCCCGCGAAACGAGTACTTGGTGTACTCGGCCTCCTTGGCCTTGCGGATCATGGACTGGGCGATGTCGGTGCCGTAGATCCGCACGTCCCAACCGCTCAGGTTCGGGCCCAGGGCTTCGAGGATCAGCATGGCCAGCGTGTAGGGCTCCTCCCCCGAGGAACAGGCCGCGCTCCAGACGCGGAGGCTACGCCGGCCGCGGGCCTTGAGGCCCTCGAGGAGCTGGGGCAGGACCTGGCGCTGGAAGGCCTCGAGCTGGGTCCGGTGTCGGAAAAACGAGGTCTCGTGGGTGGTCACGGCGTCGAGGAGTTCCATGAGCGCCTGGCGCCCCCGGGCCGGGGATGCCAGGAGGGCCAGGTACTCGTCCACCGTGGCCACCCCGGCTCCTTCGATGAGCCTCGAGAGCCGGTTTTCGAGGAGGTATTTCTTGTTCTCGGCGAAAAACAGGCCGCTTCGCTCGTACAAGAACTCCCGGATGCGGGTGAACTCCCGCGGGCTCAGCTCGAGCCGCGGCCGCCCCAGCTCCGGCGCCCCGGTCACGACTCACCCCCCAAGCGGGCCAGCGCCCGGGCCATCTCGACCTCCTGGTCGAGCTCCAGGGTGAACCGGGCGAGGTCGAGGTCCCTGAGTTCCGGGCGGGCCGCCTCGAGGAGCCCCCAGGCCGGATCGTCGGTGAAGCAAACCGCCACCCGGTCGCCCCCGAACCCGATCTGCTTCACCTTGGCAAAGAGGTCGGCCAGGTGCACCAGGGCCGCCAGGGTCTGGTGCTCGCCGGCCTGACCCGGGTCGTGGTGGTCCCGGATCGCAGCCCGCAGGGCCTCGGGGAATCCCCACCGCTCGGCCAACCATCCGCCCAGACGGGCGTGGTCGGTGCCGAGCACCTCGGGCTCGACCTCGTAGAGGGCCACCTGCCGTCGGGCGGCCAGATCGAGGCAGCGGGCGAACTCCTCCGGGAAGTGGTGGCCCAGGAGGATCTTCCCCACGTCGTGGAGAAGACCGGCCGCGTACTCGCTTCCACTGGGCAGCCGGAGCATCCGGGCCATGGTCTCGGCGATGAGGGCCACGCCGGCCGAATGTTCCCAAAACCGGTCCCAGCGGAACGCCTCGCCCCCGAACGAGCCGGAAAAGTCGCGGATCAAAGAGAGGGAGAGGACGATGTTCCGCACCTGCGTCATTCCCAGGAGGGCCACCGCCCGCTCGACCGAGGCCACCTCGCCCCGCAGCCCGTAGTACGGCGAGTTGGCCACCCGGAGGACCTTGGCGGCCAGGGCCGGGTCGTTTTCCACCACGGCCGCGAGTTTCCCGAAATCCGCCCCGGGGTCCCGGGTGAGGCGCATGACCTCGGCCGCCACCGCCCCGATCGTGGGGATCTCCCCTGACCTCTCGATCACCTCCACCAGCCGTTCCAGGCTCATGAGGCCGCCTCCCGGATCGCGGGGCCGATCCGTTCCAGGGGAAGCACCGCATCGGCCGCCCCTGCCTCCACCACGGCCCGCGGCATCCCGTAGACCACGCAGGTCTCCGCGCTCTGGGCCACGACACGGCCCCCTTGGCGCCGGATCTCCCGGGCCCCCTCGGCCCCGTCGGACCCCATGCCCGTGAGCACCACGGCCAGGGTGTCGGGAACCGGCACCTGGGCCACCGACCGGAACATCACGTCCACGCTGGGGCGATGCAGGGTGTCGGCCGGCCGCTCGGTGACCTGGAGCACCAGGCCCCGACCGTCCCGGTGGACCACGAGATGGCGGCCCCCGGGGGCCACGAACCCCCGCCCGGGTTCGAGCCGGTCGCCCGACTCCGCCTCCTTCACCGAAAGCCCCCCGGCGGCGTCGAGGCGCTTGGCGAACGCCCCCGTGAACGCCTTGGGCATGTGCTGGACCACCACCACCGGGGCCCCGAACCCTTCGGGCAACTCGGCAAACACCTTCTGGAGCGCCGGGGGCCCCCCGGTGGACGCCCCGATCGCCACCAACCGTGCGGGGCCGAGGCTCGGAACCGTCGCGGGCTCGGCTCCAGGCGCCGGCACCGGCCTTGGAACCTGCGCCCTCTTGCGGGCCACGGCCTTCACCTTGGCCCGCAGCGCCTCCCGGATCTTCACCACCTCGAGCACGTTTGCGCCGATGTTCTTGGGCAGATAATCGACGGCCCCGAGGTCCAGGGCCCGGAGCGTCACCTCGGCTCCCTCCTCGGTGAGGCTCGACACCATGACCACCGGCCGCGGCGACTCGGCCATGATCCGCTGGAGCGTCTCCAGGCCGTCCATGCGGGGCATCTCGACGTCGAGGGTCACCAGGTCCGGGTCCAGTTCCCGCACCTTGGCAAGCGCCTCGAGGCCGTCCCGGGCGGTTCCCACCACCCGGATCTCCGGATCCTCTTCGAGCATCTTCTGGAGGGCCTTCCGCATGAAGGCCGAGTCGTCCACCACCAGCACTCGGATCAACCGACTCCTCCCGGCCAAGGGGTTACGTGTTCAGCCCGCCCTCGCGGGATGGATCGGCAGGTGCGCGTCGGAACTTGACCCCTTTTTGCCACAGCCCGGGCCAACCCGCCGGCGGACCCGGGGTTCCCGCCCCCCATCGGGAAGGGCGCCGCGACAAACGGTTCTCTCGGTGACACGGGAAACAGAGTTGGTGGGTAGGGAACTGGCCGGGGCCGGGAGGCCCTCTGCGTTCCTACGCCCCCTGCCCCCCGGAGCCCTGGCGGGAAGGGTGGGTGTCGGGGGTTCCCAGGTAGGCCAAGGTGCCGAGGCCGAGGCCCGCCACCAGCACCCCGAAGGCCGCCTCGTACGCGCCCGGCCGCCACGCGAGCACCCCGCCGATCGCCTGCTGGAGGAGCGCCGGGCCCAGCATCACGAAGAAGTTCACCGCGGTCACGGCCGTGCCCTCGTACCCTTCGGGCACGAGCTCCTTCACGTGGGCGTACAGAAGCGACCGGAACGCCGAGAAGAACGCGAACGCCCCGAGCGCCACGCCCCAGCCGGCCGGCGTCGGGGGCCGGGCGACGCCCAAGAGGGGCAGCAGAAACACGAGCCCCACGGCGTTCCCGCCCACCACCACCCACTTGCGGCTCGGGATCCAGCGGTCCGACAGGAGCCCTCCTGCGGCGCTCCCGAGGGCGGTGAAGAGGCCCAACTGAAAGAGGATGTTCCCCGTTTCCACCCGGGAGTACCCCAGGTTCTCCATGAAGAAGGGCCCGCCCCACAGCCCCTGCACGCTCGCCACGGCCGCATACCCGGTGAGGGCCAGGGGCACCATGGCCCAAAACCCCGGCATCCGGGCCAGGCGAAACAATCCACCCAGGGAAGAACCCCGCTGCCCGCCCCCGGGATCCCCCTCGGGCCGGTCCCGGACCACCACAGCCAGGACCCCGGTGATCGCCAACGTGGCCACCCCGAAGCCCAAAAACGACGCCCTCCATCCCACCCGCCCCACCAACTCGGCGAGCGGGGTCGCGGCCAGGAGCGACCCCAGGGTGCCCACGGCCAGCATGAGCCCGGACACCCGGCCGAAGGCGGCCGCGGGAAACCACCTCGCGAACAGTTTGAAGCTCCCCATGAGCACTGGCGCCATGCCGAGGCCCATGAGCACCCGACCCGCGAGAAGCCCGTACCAGCCGGGGCTCAAGGCGAACAGGATGCATCCGGCCGCCCCCAGGGCGGTGGCGCCGATCAGGATCCGCCGGGCTCCCCACCGGTCTAGGGCGAGGCCCAGGGGGATCTGCACCGACGCGAAGGCGTAGAAAAAGGCGCCCCCCAGGACCGAGAGGCGCACCGGGCCGAGCCCGAACTCCCGATCGAGGTCCACGGCGATCACCGCCGTGCTCATGCGGTAGAACTGGGAGAAGCAGTACATGGCGGCCAGGACCCCGAACAGAACCCAGGCCTGACGCCGGTTGTCCATGGGGACGATCCTCCGAAGGCATGCGAAGATCTCGCTGGACGCGGGGGCGAGACCGGCGACCGTGGGCCGCGGTTACTCGAGAGCTCCGTAGGCCGCGGAGCGCGGCCTGCTTGCGACCGATTGACACGCGCAAGCGCCGGGGCGCGCGCTGGTGGGCGGGGCAAGGGGCCCCGGTGTGGGAGCGCCTTCCAAGGCGCGACCCGGGCCGAAGGCCCGAAAGAAAGGGCGTCGCGGCTTGGAAGCCGCTCCCACAGGCTGGGACAGCCGCTGACGCTGGAATCCCAAAGGATTTTCGCGTCCTAGCATCCCAGCCTCCCAGCGTCCTAGCAGGAAGTTACTTGGAAGCTCCATAGGCCGCGAGGCGCGGCCTGTTTGCAAAAACAATAACTTCCGCCTCAGCCACACGGTGCGCCGTGGCCGTCTGGACCAAGGGACCGACGACCGCGAGACCGCCGACC